>CAKZLX010000111.1 GCA_937127265.1 uncultured Pseudomonadota bacterium | reverse complement strand
CCTGACCATCACAAACTTCAATGTTGGTAGGATAGTTGTCGGGATCATTATCGTCACAATCGCCTCCCTGAGACACGTCGCCAGGATCTCCAAGACACCCGATCTGCCCAGTGGAATCATCTCCATACCCATCTTGGTCTAGGTCATCATACCAAATCGTCCCTGGAGAACCGACCCCTTCGTCAACAACGCCATCACAGTTGTTATCGACATCATCACAAATCTCAACACCACCGGGGAATGCACTGGAATCGATGTCATCACAGTCCCCGCCAACCAAAGCATACCCCTCTACAAGTTCACATACATCTACAAACTGTGATTCATCGCCATACCCGTCTTGGTCAGCATCCACATAGACCGTAATCGTTAAATCTTCGTCAATCTCACCATCACAATTGTTATCGATTTCATCACAAACCTCTTCCATATCTGGATGAACATCAGAATCTGTATCATCACAATCATCAGGATTTGGGGCAAATCCATCCTCAGCCAAACATCCTTCGGCAAAATACTCTGGGTCTCCAAAACCATCCCCATCTTCATCCAACCACCATTCGATCTGTAACTCTTCATCAATCGTGCCATCGCAATCATTATCAACTTCATCACATTGCTCAGGGGCACTGGGATATGTCGTCGCATCATTGTCATCACAATCGTTTCCGTTGTTGACAAAGCCTTCTTCTGCCACACAAGCCAGCACTGATTCACTTTGATTTCCAAATCCATCATTATCGCTATCAACATAGAAGGTATTGAGTACGTCTTCATCAATTTGACCGTCACAATTGTTATCTATTCCATCACACAATTCAATCGCTGTGGGGTTGATACTAGAGTTGCCATCATCACAATCTTCTCGATTATCAAAGCCATCCCCATCCAGATCAATAATTTCTTCTAACACTGCAGCAGTATCAACTGTACTCTTATTGCCTTCTGTTCTACAAGATACCAACAATAAGACAAACAACGATTTCAACTTCATATATCACCTAAACACAGTTTCTTGTTGTATTTTTCTCATATACAAAAGATAACCGTCTATGAAACTGATTCCACCCAATCCATTGCCTCGATGTACACTTGATTCGGACATTTAGATACCCACCCAATATTTCGAGACCAAGTGCGTTGCTTTCTCGCCAAATGCCAGGTTCCAATCTCGGTACGTTCCTTAGCCTCTTCAAAGGATAGTTCTCCTTGGAGATGACTGAGCCAAAACTTATAGGAAAAAGATTGCAAAGGCTTTGCTGACAAATCCCAGCCAGCATCCAAAATCCGTTGACACTCCTCAAGGTATCCATTGGCCAACATCTGTTCGATTCGCAGTCCGATACGTGGTCGAAGGTTGTCGCGCTCCATCCACAACACAGTGGCATCAAGAGGTGGTCGTTTCGGAGGGTCTTTTTGCACTTCCGACAAGGGTCTACCGGTCAGGTGAAACACCTCCAATGCTCGAATTACACGGACTTTGTCATTGGGATGCAGTCGACTGGCACTGATGGGGTCGATTTTTTCCAACTGTTGATGTGGATTCTCAATCTGTTCCAATTCACTTCGAACACTGGGTACCGATTCAGGCAGCGGGGCTAACGGACGAAACAACGCATTCAAATAGTATGGTGTCCCTCCAGCAATGATGACATGTTCAGACTGTGCTATCACAGCATGGACATCCTCCACAAAATCACCCACCGTATACGGTTGGTTGTATTCGCGAATATTCACACAGTAATGGGGAACTTGTTGCAATTCCTCGGCAGATGGTTTGGCGGTACCCACATCCAACCCTCGGTAAATGGTCATCGCATCTGCACTGACAATCGGCGCTCCCAGTTTTGTGGCTACTTCCAATGCCAAACTGGATTTTCCAACGGCTGTTGGACCCCCTATGACCAATACAGCCATCTATCCCCCTTTCTGATCAAACGATTCCCGATCTTTTAACTTCGATGAAACTGCTTTTCCAAGTCATATGGTGTAATGCGTATCGCCACCGGTCGGCCGTGAGCACAAACCCCAAAATCCACACAATCCAATTCTTCCAGTAGTTCCATCATTTCAAACTTGGACATCGTCCGACCAGCACGAATGGATCCATGACAAGCTTTGGTGGCCAAGGCCAGTTCCAATTTCTCCAGCACCGGCGCACCCTTACCACCCGCCATGGCATCGTCAACCAAATCTTGTACCAACTGATCCCAGTTACTATTTTGCAAAATGGTCGGAATTTGTCGAATGCGAATGGTATTGCCACCAAACTCATCCATCTCCAATCCAAACTCCGCAAAGGTTGGCAATAAGGGCAATAATCGAGCCAATTGTGTGGGAGGTAGTTCAATCAAAATCGGATGCAACAACTGTTGAAACCCACCGATAAAATCCATTCTACGTTGTTGAATCGCATCGAGGGTAATTCGTTCATGGGCAGCATGTTGATCGATGATGACCAATTCCCCTGCCCCTTCACACAAAATATAGGTTTCCTTGAGTTGACCAATCACCCGTAAATCAATAAAACGAGGCACCGGCAACAAATCGCCCAAAGTGACATCCTCTTCTTCATTGGCATCCGGCCATTCTTTGGCAAAAGCATCCATCGGCGAGGGTGTTGGAATAACAACTGGTTCATGAAGTGTCACCTCCAAAGAATCTTTGGAAAATCCAATCATACTGGCTGGAAATACTCGTGGGTCAAATTGGGGTTCTTCATTCCGTATTGGCATTTCTAACGATGATACTGTCTTTTCTGCTGGTAGAATTGGGGTCGTATTGAGAGATGAGTCTGTGACCTGTGGTGCACTGGATAATGATGGTAATGGCTGAATAGTGTCCAGAGGATTGGTGGTGGTTGGCGTAGTCAAAGGATTGACCAACACACTGGTTGCTTTGGGGGTTGTGGTATACGGCGTATGTCCTTCTTTCCCAAATAGGGGCAATGGCGTACCCATTTCAGGCAAGGGGGTTACCTTTGGACGAGCCACTACTTCCCGTCGAATACCGTGCTGTTGCAATTTGGCGCGTAACCCATCGGTCACAGATTGAGAGACATCCAACACCTGTTGAAAACGAACTTCTGTTTTGGCAGGGTGTACATTGACATCGACTTGAGATGGCGACACTTCAATCGAGAGCAACACCAACGGATAATGACCTTTGGGCACAATACCATGATAAGCATCAGATACAGCTCGACGCATTGCGGTGTCTTTGACATAGCGATTGTTGACGTAGAGATAGGTAGCGTTGGCGGCACTTTTGCGATGCACTCCCACCGGAGACACCAAACCTTTGACCGTGCAATACTCGGTGGTGAACTCAATCGGAATGACACTACCCCAGTGTTTTCCCAATAAGGTCACTGCGCGTTGTTTCAAGGAGTCCGTTTTTGGGGACCGCAAGGTAGTTACCCGATTGTGTTTGACTTCCACATCGATGTGGGGACGAATCAGCATCTCTCGGACAACAGCCTCTAAGCAGTGTGAATACTCGGTATTTTGTTTACGCAGGAATTTTTGTCGGGCTGGTACATTGAAAAATAAATCACGGGCGGTAATGGTGGTTCCCACCGGACAACCTGCGGCTTCCACCGCCAATACTTTGCCACCGTGCACACGAACTTTGGTTCCAGCAGAACTATCCGCAGGACGAGTCAACAATTCAAATCTAGAAACCGAGGCAATCGACGGAATGGCTTCTCCACGAAATCCCAAGGTATGAATGTTAAATAAATCGGCATCTGAACGAATCTTACTGGTGGCATGACGTTGCAAGGCCATTTGTGCCTCCGTACGGTTCATACCACATCCATTGTCACGGATTTGAATCAGTTTGGCCCCTCCCAGTTCCAAATCAATCCGAATATCATCAGCACCAGCATCAATGGCATTTTCGACAACTTCACGAATAATGGCTGCAGGTCTCTCAACAACCTCACCAGCGGCGATTTTGTTGATGGTATTGTCATCCAACACTTGAATACGGCTGGTTTCTTCACTCATGAGACCTCCAGGTGAAAAGCATTAATTCAAATCTTCCCACTGTTTACGTTTTTGACGGAAATTGATGCGCAACGGAGAACCACCAAACTTGAACTGTTCACGGAAACGGTTTTCAATATAGCGCTTGTATGAATCGGGAATGGCATCGGGAGAGTTCGCCCAAATCACAAATGTTGGTGGACGAACACGGGCTTGGGTGATGTAATTCAACCGCACCCGATGGTGGTGTTTTTGTGGGGGTGGATTGGCGGCTACAATCTGTTCAAAGATGCGATTGAGTTTGCTGGTAGAGATTCTACGGTTGAAGTTACGGTAGGCTTCTTTGATCAACGGAATGATACGATGACACCCCTTACCGGTGAGAGCAGATGTATAGAGCACTTCAGACCAAGACATGTGAGGCAAACTGGTTTCAATTTCATCATCAACCACCGCCGAATTTCGTTCTTCAAGATTTTTGACCACGTCCCACTTGTTGATCAAAATAATACAAGCACGTCCACGATCGGCAATCAATGCCGCCAAGCGAGCATCTTGTTTACTGACACCTTCTACACCATCAATCATTAGGATACAAAGGTGACATCGTTCAATAGTACGAATGGCGTGTCCAACTGCAATCGCTTCCAAGCGTTCGTCAATTTTTGAGCGACGTCGAATCCCTGCGGTATCCACAAAACGGTACTTCTGACCATCGACAGTGACCACCGAATCAATTGAGTCCATCGTGGTTCCCGGCATATCACAAACCACATGTCGGGTTTCACCAAGCAATCGATTGACCAAAGTAGACTTACCAATGTTTGGACGTCCCAAAATGGCAACTCGAATTTCTTCAACCTCAAATTCATCGTCATTGTTGGATGGTGATTCGACAACATCCTCTTCAACAAATATGGGTTCTCCATTCTCGTCAAATTGGAGGTCTTCGGGGTCCAGTCTTCCGTCACTCTCTGACTCTTCTTCATCCCAAGTGTGACGCAACTCTTCAGGGACTTGGGTATTGACGGCTTCCCAAAGTTCATACATACCACGACCATGTTCAGCAGACACTGTCAATGGATCTCCACAGCCGAGACTGTAAAACTCCACCGCTTCCAAGTCATGCTTGGGACCATCACACTTATTGACCACCAGCAACATCTTGTGTTGGGCTTCTTCTGGGAGGGCACGACGCAAAATACCCACCGTCATTTCATCGGCAGGTGTCAGTCCAGTTTGTCGATCCACCACCAATAGAAAAATGTCGGCTT
>CAKZLX010000110.1 GCA_937127265.1 uncultured Pseudomonadota bacterium | reverse complement strand
AAACGAAACGGTTTGACCTTGATGACCACCATCGCTCGCGAGCATCTGTGTTGATACGTCGGGAAATTCGGTAGTCATATGGGAAACTTTTTCGCTCCGTTGTTGGTATCACAGTTCCTGTACTGAATCGTATCGTCATCAATCGTGTAGGTCGTGGACGAATAGTCTGTGTATGCCATCTTTAATGTACTACCAACCTTCCAAGACCCGCAAAAAGTTCAAACCCAGCACCTTGCGTATTCGGGTCTCATTCCAACCACGGGTGAGCATCTGCTCCACTAACACAGGGAACCGATCGACGGTTTGTAAGTCTGTGGGGGCAGAGATGGCACCATCGAAGTCCGTACCGATGGCTGCGATGTCCTCACCACCGACAGAGATCAAGTGTTCAAGGTGATCGACGATGATCGAGGCATCGCGTTTGCCGTTGTGTTTGAGAAAGTTGGTGGCAAACATGATACCGACTACGCCACCCGAATCGGCAATCGCTTTGATTTGCATATCGTCGAGATTGCGCCAGTGGGGAGTTACACCTTGTACGCCGGTATGGGTAACCAAGATGGGCTTGGTTTTATCGTGGACATTCACCGCATCCCAAAAACCATCGGGGTGGATGTGGGCCAGATCGACGAAGATATTGGCTTGGTTCATGGCTTCCACCAAGGATTTTCCAGCATCGGTTAAGCCTTTGTGTCCATGTAGCATGTGGGCAGGAGAGGAGGTGTTCCCGTAGACCGAGGGTGTCAAATGAACCAGTGTCATTCGTGAGATGCTGTGGTTTTGGGGGAGGGAGGCAATACCTTCTGGTGCACCTGAGATGGCGTTGGCACCTTGTACAGAGGGGAAAACAGCATGTTGCCCTTGGGCTTTGGCACGACGATAATCCTCAATGTTACGACAAATCATCAGTTCTTGGTGTTGGTCACAAAACTGCTCGAGTTCAAAC
The DNA here is from genome assembly GCA_937127265.1 of uncultured Pseudomonadota bacterium. Classification (GTDB taxonomy): domain Bacteria; phylum Myxococcota_A; class UBA796; order UBA796; family UBA796; genus CAJWHX01. The sequence goes on along the minus strand of CAKZLX010000110.1, from coordinate 10,061 downwards.
AGGTTCTCCAAAAAGGTTTGCCATCGGGCGTTGCTGAGTTTTGCGGGGTTGGTGGTGATAGACCACATCGCACCAGTGTAGCCGGCTTGGTTCATGCGGGGTAAGTCACTGTGTCCAAAAAAGTGTCGACCAAACCAAGCATTTTTATGGGGTTTGGTTGGGTTGTAGCCCCACAAACGCTTGGGTATCCAAATGTCCAAGTGCAAATCGATGATGTCAGCATCTTGGCAGAGAGAGTGGGTTTGTGGAGAAATTGTGGTCATTAAACTGTGGGGTTAGAGAAATTGCATACCGGTAAAGACCAGGTATCCAGTCAATAAAATTGCCGATTGCCAACGTTTGATTTGGCCTCCGAGCATGCTCACCCATAGCCCAAAGATAAACAAAATCATAATCGGAAACTGTCCCATGGCAAAGGTTGGTTGAACTTCTACTGGAACCAAAAATGCCACCGAACCCAAAATGATGGCCAAGTTGGCCGAGTTTGAGCCGATAACCCCTCCTAAAAACATGGCATGTTTACCTCTTTTGGCGGCGGTGATTGAGGTTGCTAGTTCAGGCACACTGGTACCAAAGGCTACCATTGTCAGACCGACCACACTTTCTGAAACACCCAGTGCAATTGCAATGTCTGATGCTCCATCTACCAAAAAGTCCGAACCAATTAACAATCCGACCAGACCACCTATGGTGAGTGCATAGAGTTTCCAAGTCGCCATTTCTGTCATCTCTGAGGAGTCATCTTCACCGTCGTCTTCTTCGTCATCAGGAGAGTCTTGGTTGGCGAGGGTTTGCAAAGAACGCATCATGACAAACAGAAACAGCACAAAAATACTGGCGCCTTCCCACTTGCCAATCAGATTGTCTTGCAAGGAAAAGTACCAGGTGCCAATGGCCAAAATGATCAACAGTGGAATGTCACGAATTAAGAAGTCTTGTTTGACCGAGATGCCATTTTTGAGCATCAAACCCACCGTTCCGATCACCAAACCAGTATTGGTAATGTTGGAGCCAATCACGTTGCCCAGAGCCAAGTCGGTGGTGTTGCAAGGAAGCCCTTCGATACATTGGAGGGTGCTGGGGTCACGCAAGGTGGCAATGATACTAGAAACCCATTCAGGCAAAGAGGTGCCAAAAGCCACCAGTGTCAAACCGATGATCATTTCTGAAATACCGATGCGTTTGGCAATTTCAGCCGCACCATCAATAAAGAAGTCAGACCCTTTGATCAAGAGGGCCAAACCGGCCAAAACCAAGCCAATAGAAAGAACGATAGGAGGCATAGAATCACCAGATGAAAAGCGTGCCAATTACGGAAGGAACGGTTAGAGAGAGGACGATTTTAGGAGATAGCATGAATCATAACATCATCAGTCGAAATGAGCGATTGCAAAAAGTATCCGAAGCCTTACCCGAATTGCCACTGCATACTTTGATTGTCAACGATTATACCAACGCCCTTGCACATCTTGCAGGAAAAAGATGGAGTGTTTTTGCCCATGGTAAACAGGCAGGTGCACCAGTGCCACCCATGTCCGAGCATGCCAGTGGCTATCAAGCTGCAGTGGTCCGTTTGTCCACCAATAAAGATCAAATGCGGATGATGCTATCGTTGTTGAATGATGTGCTTCAAGAGGATGCAACGGTTTGGGTAGTCGGTTGCAACGATGAAGGTATCAAGTCTTTTGCCAATACTGCCGACGGCTTGTTGAATGATGTTGACACTGTCGATATTCGTAAACGTGCACGTTTGCTGCAAGGGGTATCTTCGGGGGCTACCACACCGTTTGTTGAGTGTATAGACACTGATTCGATTGTGTTGGATGGTCAATCCATCGAATGGCATTCGGTGCCAGGCGTGTTTGCCAAAGGACAGTTAGATGCTGGTACCCAGTTTTTGCTCAAAGTTTTGGCGAAGTACCCCATCAAACGGACACACCAATTGGCAGATTTTGCTTGTGGAACTGGGGTGATAGCCCGTTGGCTAGCCGATCGCTTTCCAGAGGCACAACTCGACGCCATGGATGCTGATAGTTGGGCCATTGAAATGACCAAATTAAATGTTCCCACTGCAACTCACCGATTGGTTGATGGCTGGACAGGGATGCCCAGAGATTGTCGGTATGACTTGGTCATCTCTAATCCACCGGTTCACATTGGAAAAGAGCAAGACTTTACCGTCTTGGAAGGACTGATCCGAGATGTCAAAAGCCGTTTGCATTACCGCGGACAGTTGTTGATGGTGACCCAACACCACATCCCCGTGCAACGTCTGGCGACAGAGGCAGAATATCGGATTTGTGAAGTGGTCGAGCACAACAAAGGCTACAAAGTATGGCGATTGGCCAATCACAACTAAATCAATAGGGTTGGAGAACAGAGATGAGATTAGACAAATGGCTGGCTGAGCATGGTGGACTCTCACGTTCGGAAGCCACCAAGGCAATTCGTCGCAAACAAGTGACGATTAATGGCGAACTTTGTAATAAACCCCACGTTCATGTGACCGAGGCTTCAACTGTTTGTTTGGACGCTGTCCCCATTGAACCCCAACCAGTCTTGTTGGCCTTTCACAAGCCAAAGGGATTACTCACCGCCATGTCTGACTCTCATGGTCGTCCTTGTGTGGGGGATTGGGTGCCTCATCGTTATCACATCGTTGGTCGCTTGGATTTAGAAACCCATGGCCTATTGTTGTTTTCCAAAGACGGTACACTCACCCAACATTTATTGCACCCCAAACGGGGCATCGAACGTGAATATGTGGCCACAGTAGAAGGGGAACCGACCGATGCGCTGGTTGAAAAATTGGCCTTGGGTGTGGACACCAGTGTGGGTGTGGCAACGGCAAAGGTCCTGTCGATTGATGGCGATTTGGTTCGTTTGGTGGTCACCGAAGGTCGAAATCGAGTGGTGCGTCGGATGCTGCATAACGCAGGTCATTCGGTGCTCGACTTGCAACGGGTTCGTTATGGTACAGTGACACTTGGTGATTTGCCGGCGGGTCAGACACGATCCTTGACGGATGATGAGATGGGCTTGTTTACACTTTAAGACTTTTGGTGATAGATATCTTTCAAGCGAAATAGGATACAATTGGCATTGTTTCTTAGCTCAAAGACATTCGCATCCATAAGATTAGGAGAAGGCATGCTTGAGGGTATTCCCACATTATTGGCCAAACTGTATCAGTCCACCCAAAAAGAGCCAAGTATGGCCAAAGACTATCAATACTTTACGGTGGAGTATTCTTTGGCGATCCTATGTGCGATTGGATACTCAGTGGTTCGAGAGCATTGCCCTCAATATAAAGAATCCCATAGTGTTGACTATGGGAAGATGAGTATGGGTCTCTGGATGCAACTGTTACGAGGGTTGTGTAAAGAGATTGCTGATTTGAAAGCCACGGATTCAGTTGTGCAGACATTTAGACAGATGCACACCTCAGGCTTGCTTCAACAGGTTGGTGAATTCATTCAAAAACGAAACCATGATATGCATGGTAATCCCATCCGACCAGATACCTTGATAGAAGAACTTCGAAGTCGGGATGCCTTGATAAAACCTCTAATTGACATCTGGGGGGGGATGCCAGAATGGCGATTGGTCTACTTTGATAAGATTGCTTTTGACAATGGGAATGTGGTATATTACGGCTATCAATTATCAGGGATGACGGCTTCGAGTATTGAATTGTTTTCCCAAGGTACTGACGATAGTGATGATGCGCAAATCAATATCCATGAGCTGTATTTTGTCAATGTACACAATATGCGTCAGCGTTATGCATTATCACCGCTGTTAATTTGGTCCTCAAATACCAGTCCCCAACGGGTGGGCGTATTCTCCAAAAGTATTGTGCGTGGACAAGAACGAATTGAATACAACAGCATTGAAGGTCCGATCAATATTGTCTTGAAAGATACGAATGATACCCCATTAAAATCGTTGCGGTCTCATTTCTATACGTTTTTGTATCGGTTCAACCCAAACAGAACTAGACCACCCGAGGTTGAGGCTTCTTGGCGTATTGACAACAAAAGTCTAGAAGTGCATCAGACACTTGCGGTGACATTGGAAGTTCAAAATGGGTCACGTGAACACATCTTGCGTGATCTGAAGTTACATCTTGTTTTTGATAGCGATATTCAAGTTTCTCCCCAAGATTCAACGGGGTGTTCAGTCGTGTACCGCGAGCAAAATCAACAAGGCATTGTAGAGATTATCATTCCTGAAATTAGCGCCAAGGATACCTTGCAACTTCCTGTTTTTGAACTAATCTATGCAGAGCAAGGACACTACCGTTTACCAACAGCCGAAATGAAGTATACGTATATCGATCAGTCACTACTGAACGATGATGATGATGAAACCGATTCGAAGAATGCTTCGTTTCAGGATAACATTGAAATTGGCAATGTTGATTTTGAAGTGATTGATCCCAACTCAACAACCCCATTTCGTCCGATTATCAATACCAATATGTATGTACGTCAGGACAGAGGTATCGATATTGGGGATGAATTTGAGTTGGTGTTGGAATTGGAGAATATTGGGTTTGCGGTTGCTGATCATGTCAATGTTGAATTAGTATTGCCAGATGGCTTCATTGTGCATCAAGGGCAAAAGATTGTCAATACGGTGGTTCAACCGAGAGACAAGGTAACCTTATCCTTAAAGTTATCTTGTTGGAAGGCTAACATTTACAGTGTTTTTCTGCGCGATATTTCTTATACCAATGTTCATGGCAAACGTTTTGTTTCCAGTGCGACACGTGAATTGTACATCTTGATTCAGTCTAACAAGCGAAAGACATTTGAATATACGATGATTCAAGCCTATGAAGATTTGTATTTGGAGGAGCACGAGGAGCAAGAGTTAAACCATTTAAAGTCGATTACGCCAGGTATAACGGATGCTATTTATCGACAAATGACCCTTAACATTCGTCGCCAGCGAATCATTGAATTGTTTGAGGACAGATTTGCCAAGTATACCTATGAACCTAAGGAAGTGCGTTCTAGAGAACGTCGAGATGTGTTTTATATGGTGCACGGGATCCCTGTGTTTGGATTGTGTTTATCGGGTGATGAACGGGCGATTTCACAGACGCAATGTTTGAGTTTACGTACCATGATGCGCAAAAAAGCTATGGATAAAACCATCGTTCATCCCTATTCTCCCTTGATTGGCGAAGGTGTATTCTACGAAGAAATTCAAAAGGACATGTCTTATCGAGATCAGTTTTTTAAACACTGGTTTGCGATGATTGAAAAGTCTTTGAAACAGTGGCTTCGATATCGTGAAATGATGAATGCAATGGCCGATTATATTGGTGGTGAGCAAGTCATTTTCAAAGACAATGTGTTTTCGATTGAGCTCAGTCAAGATGATCAACAACGGATACGAGCCGAAAGTCAGACGTTGATTTCTTTGTGTGTTGATACTGAAGACTATGAGAAAGCACATTGTGTGTTTCAGTTACCTTCTTGTGTGGTCAGTCAAGTGTTGAATGATGTCCAAAAGGCATCTGGTATTCAATATTATACCCAACGATTGGCACCGGCGAGTCGACAGACTAGGTCTGTGGGGTTTGTGATTCAATGGAATAAGAAACTTCAAGTGAGTGATGTATTGGAACGAATGAAAGAGCTATGGCACTTTGTTTCAAAACAGTGGATGATTGAACTGTTGAATCCTGAAGTGATTGGTGGTGCCCAAACCCACTCCAAGAAGCTCTCGGAGTATTTGCTGTCATTGGATGAAGGTACACTCTACATCGTTCAAAATACAGAAGATGCTCGTTTTAAATGGCTATCCACCAATCGTTTAGGGAGAGTGAAGACGTTACAAATACCACCATCCTCCTGCTGGGGATATTTTAGAGCGACAAAGAGTTCAATTTACATTGCTGTTCGTTGTAAAGAAGGTTTGGATATTCCTGAAGAACTAGGCGCCTCATTGAATTTGGTAATGAGAGAAGGTTTGGTTTTTCATGAATGGAAAATCAATAGCATGATCGATCAGTTGCCCTTGATTATCTCTTTACTGCAAGAGCAACACCACTCGGTCCAATCGGACTATCGCGTGCCACCAATGGTATTTGAGCGTTGGATGGCGGAGACGATACACAATTATGGGTTTATTTTCTTTGAGTTGGTGCAATATCTGTCCGTGCATGAAAGGGTATCGGTGTTCAGTTTAAAAGAAATTCTACAAACGTCAAAGTATCGAGTGAATCGTATTTTAAATGAGTATATCAGTGAAGTTGAGAACGAGCACAGGGTCATCCAAAGAGTCGATAATGACCTATTTTTAAATGAGATATATCGGATAGATGTACAACAGTGGTTAAGCAAACAAGAGGTGGTACAAAGTCAAATCCATGCCACACTGTCGATGATCGAAGAAAAACTCGAGCAACAGTTTCCAAGTACAGAAGATTGGGTTGTTGAAATCTCCAAGACTTTGCGTGTGTGGTCTAGGATTCGTGTGTACAAATCTTCTTGGCAGTATGGCGTATACCAAGAGCATTGCTTGGCCATTGCACTGTTTATTGATCGACCGTATATCAATCAATTAACTAAAGTGGGGATATTGGGTCGGTTTGTCGACAAAAAACGTTCGCAGATTGGCGATGATTTGCATCAGATGGTGTCCAAACATTCCGATTTTATCTCGTATACGGTCAAGAAATCGGAATATTGGCCGGCATACCTACAGATTTCCAAAACCCTTCCTCACTTACACTCGACAGGGGGAGCGCAATGGAAGTACACCACCTTAGAAGCACAACAACAGTTTGCACAGCAAGTTGTCGATAGTATGATACCTTTTGCAGGATTTGCCTCCGATATTCAACAAACAGTTGATCGGGACCATTTGTTGTTGAAAGAAGAATGGCTTCAAATCCAAGCCAAGCGGTATCAACATTCGACCTACCACAGCTTGGCGATTACAGAGCAAAAACTGCAGTTAGAAGACTATACATTGGCCAAAGAATTGCCGCAGTTTCATGCTCGTTTGCTCACAGAAGATTGGAGTATAGTTAATGATGTACTGGTTTGGCCGTGGGAGAAAGCGTCACTCAAGAAAGAAGGTCGTCAAACAAAGTTTAGTATGTGGGGTCGGATGGGGATTAACCTCGGGTCTCCATCGTGGAAACCTGGAGTGTTTATCGGGTGTTTACTGGACGGAACAGATCACAAGGAAACCTTAGTGGACCCAGATGGGGGTGTCGATTTGGCAGTGATTGTATCGGTACATCGTTCAGCAGGACAAGAACAAATATCTGGTGAGGAGTTTGTGGCTTCTGCGGAGTGGCAAAACCTGGTCGAACGGTTGTGTCAGACCGAAACAGAATTGACTGTGATCGATCATTTGCGACAAAAGAAGAGTAATCGATGGCATCCTTTGCATATTCGCAAACCGTTGGCAGACATTTGGAAAGACTGTTCGAATACTGAAGAACGATATCAGCAATATCTGTTTTGGTTACGAGAAGGGGTCAAATTGCTAGTCGCCGGTGGTGAATTACAGAGTATCATTGAAGATTAGGTAAACTGTTGGTCAGACACGTCCGCTTACAGATGATGAGATGGGGTTGTTTGTAAAATAAAGCAGACTTGGTTTTACAGACTGTCTGTTGTATGTGCATGGATCGAGAGTGACGATGACCATTTTTTAGGAGAGAGTCCATACATGCGTTTGAACTCTCGGCTAAACTGGGAAGAGCTGTTATATCCAACAGACTCTGCAGCCTGCATCACATTCATGCCTTCAGTAATATTTCGAGCGGCTTGGTTGAGGCGTAGGGCTTTGAGAAATTGTAGGGGTGAATGGGTAGTAACCTGCTTGAACTGACGATGAAAAACAGCACGACTCATGCCAGCAAAGCGACACAATTCTTCGATTGTAATCTCTTGTTGGACATGCGTTGCCATGTAAGAGATGACTTTTACCATAGTATTGTCGACAGAAAAGGCTTGCAAAACAGTTGTACCCGAGTCTCCTTTGAGAACGGCATAATACAGTTCTCGCAAGCGTCCTTCTGCCAAGATGTGCCTATCCATTGGGGTGTCCAGTAAATGTAAGACTCGCAACAGTGCCTGGGTAAAACATTCATCCCACTTGGCTAGGCTTAAGCCAGTATTGGTGGTCTGTTGCTGACTACGCGCATCATAGGGAAGCTGCTTCATCGCAAGTGTCAAGTCGGTCATCCGCTGAGTACTTAATGAAATATAAACTCCCAATAGCGGTTCTTCGGGAGTGATGTTGGGAGCACCTGCTTCCACAGGTAGAAAGGTCGGACAGCACAGGTACTGATTGGCATTATAAATATGGTGCTGACCATTCAGGATGGCTTCTTTTGAACCACTGACAATGGCTACAATGGTGGGTTCATACACCACTGGGGTGCAAGGAACGGCACTGGTGATATGAAAAAGTTTAATCCCTTCGATCTCTGTTTCAAACAGTTCATCGGTGGGTGTGTGTCGTTGTATGATTTGGATAATCTCTTGTTTACTCATCGGTTATTTTTCATTTTCAATACAAATAGGCAAGTTTTTGCGACTATTTGGACTTTATATACTCAATATTGGTAGTTATAGTCATATTTACCTTGATGGCACGTTGTCGTCAATCAATTGATTATCACTGACATCATGGAGTGTACTATGACACAACCATTTGGAAAAGAAGGCTGGACTCCCAATCTTCTGGACTCTCAAAAGAGGAAAACCTACCTGATTACCGGTGCCAATACAGGAGCGGGCTTCCAAGCCACTCGCCTCTTGTTAGCTAAGGGAGCATCGGTAGTCATGCTGAATCGGAATTTGGAAAAGTCTACTGTAGCCATCGAAAAACTGAAAACAGAGTTTGGTACAGCGGTCAATGTACAGGTGATACAAATGGATTTGGCGGAGTTGGATTCTGTACGTCAAGCAACGGGGCGTATTTTGCGTGATGTTCCAGATATTGATGCATTGATTTGCAATGCGGCTATTGCCCAGGTCGCCACGCATCAGCTGACGGTAGATGGTTTTGAAAGTCAGTTGGGCGTCAATCACTTTGGTCATTTCTTGTTGTGTGGTTTGCTATTTGAGCGAATTCAAGAGTCAAAGGGTCGCATTGTGGTGGTCGGCAGTAACGCTTATAAAATGGGGAAGAAGCGAATTGTGTTTGAAGATCTCAATTTTGAAAGTAAATACTCAGCGTGGGACGCCTATGCGCAAAGTAAACTGGCCCAGATGATGTTTGGGTATGAACTGCAACGGCGACTCAAAGCCATTGATAGCCCCGTACAGGTTCATGTCTGTCATCCTGGTGCCGCCAAAACAAACCTGTTGATGGATACAGCCAACTGGTTCATGAAGTACCTTTGGATTGTATTGTCTCAGTTTATTGCCCAATCTGCAGAGAAGGGAGCCTATCCAGAGGTCATGTGTGCCACGGCAGAAGGGTTGCAATCTGAAACGTTGTATGGGCCCACCAAAAGTGCAGATACGGTTGGTCCAGTTGGTGTATGCGGATTGGATACTGTTGCGTTAGACCGAGAGATGGGAAGCCAATTGTGGGCTGTTTCAGAGCAGAAGGTTGGTTTTCAATGGTCGGTGTGAAAGGGTGCAGGTGTTTGGTTATTATAGGCTAAAAATCGTTGCATCCAAGTTCTGGAATATAAGTGGATACTCATACGACTGTTCTTGGTTCAAGGGAGTGTTGTATATAGCAAAATAGAACTGGACTCGTGGTGTTTGTTTCGGGTACTTTACGTTCAACTATCCCATATTTACAGCTCCCTAGATCACAATATCGTTCGTGCGATTCGAAATCCGAGCCAGCGACTCGTTGTATCTGGTTCATCCCAAGATCGAGTAGGCACTTCAAGCGATCTTGGTATACCATTTGCACACCCTCCTCTATTAGCGCGCTCTTTACCATTGTTGATGCCTGTTGGATCGGTTTGATCCTCAGGACTGTAATCTCCAATCCAATCCCAAACCCACTCATAGACGTTGCCACTCATATCATAGAGTCCAAAACCATTGGGCTCTTTTTGT
>CAKZLX010000109.1 GCA_937127265.1 uncultured Pseudomonadota bacterium | reverse complement strand
TACTTACAACTCTCTCCCCACCTCGTAGGCACTTATGAACAATCACCGTCTACATCGCTACCGAATTTTAGAGCGCCTAGGCAAAGGGGGCTCCGGTGAAGTTTTTTTGGGCGTCGACCCCTTCAAACGCTCCGTAGCCGTCAGAATCCAAAGACGGCCGCGCAAACGACTGCGCTTCATGCAAGAGTTTAAGATTTTAAACGAGTTTCCACATCCCTCACTGGTCAGTGTGTATGAATTTGGTTTGCTTGGAAACGGATGGAGTTATTTGGTCTTGGAACTGATTGATGCAAAGTCAGCGACCGGTTTTGTCCGTTCTTTATATGGTAGTGCCAGACTGTACAAATGCATTCAAATAGCCATCAAAATTTCAGAAGCCTTCGGATCGTTGCATCAAATGAACTGGATCCATGGAGATATCAAATCCAACAATATTTTGGTCGATGCCAATGGCGTACCACACCTCATTGATTTCGAATTGGCTCGCTCTCTGAATAGTACAGGCACTGGCAAATTCTTCGGCACCCGTTCCTACGCACCTCCTGAACAACACGAAGGCAAAGCCTTAGACACATCGGTCGATGTCTATGCCATGGCGGGTGTACTCCATCGCATGATTACCAACAAGTCTGTTTTTGAACGGGTCGACAACAACAAAGAGGCCGAACATCGTCGCAAAACCAAACCCGCAATATCCAAAAGTTTACCCAAAGATGTCAAAACGCTGCTGCTTGATGCATTAAACCCAGACCCCAAGAAACGACCCGCCAATGGATATGTCTTCGCCGACCGCCTACGTGCCTGTTTGCCGGTTCCCGAAGATGCCAACCCCGATCTGTCTTTTAACCCTCCAATTGCTCACTTGTGTGACGTCTTGATTCAAAACACTCTATTGCCAGAATTACACGCCTTACACCTATGGGCGCTGACTGGTGGTGACCCTGTCTTGGTCAACCGTTTTGCCTATTCTTTTGCTCAGGAACGCAAATGGGTTCCCAGTGATTATCACGAACAAGTATGGCATTACTTGACGCACCTTCCAGAAGTCACCCAACGGGCTTTTTATGTACTGGCTTGTCTAGGTGGCAAAGCTTCAACCTCTTTATTGCATAAGTTTGCTGGTGTTTCTCGGCGACAACTGAACAAACAGTTAGAAAAGTTACCACACTGGGTTCGCAAAGAAGGCAACATTTGGCATTTGTACGTTGGTTCTACCCACGATGCCTGTCTGCACTTGATCCCTCATGAAAAGGGACTCGTCGAACTGTTTGCTTTTCAAAAGACACTTCCTCGATGGGCAAAAATCTGTGTTGAAGCCATTCACAACCCCAGCAACATTTTGGAAGAAGTGAAACACTGGATTGACACCAAAGCCAATACCCTACACCAATGGCGGTTGTTAACCCGAATTGAAGAACACAACATCGACATGAGTCCCCTCAAAGAACGATTACTGTTTCGTCGAAACGGAGATTGGTTACAGGCATTACAAATCCAACAAGCAGGACCGGTTCGCCGATTGCTCTCCATTTTTGAAAAAGTACACCCCAGTGACATTCCAGCCTTGGACTCGATGACCAAATCAACCAACATTGACATCTGGACCGTCAGTCGGGCTTTGTTGGCAGAGTGGTATATTTTACACGGTCAGTTCACCAAAGGTGAGTCCTATTTAGTCCCTCTCTGTCTTCACGATGACATTTATCCACGTTTGATCGGTTTACAACAACGCGCCCTGCTTTATCATCACCTTGATCAACAAAGTCGTTTATCCGAAACCTATCGCGAATTAGAGAGCATCTCCTGTCACCCAATTACCGACAAAATTCGACGACTAATTGCCAACAAAGAATGGAATTGCAATTTGCTCACTGAAGAGGAAGTTTCCTCAACTTATTTAACGGTGCGCAAATCACTGGAAAAAGGCTTGTCGATTGGCGATCAACTGAAACAACTGATTGACGAGTTACCAATGCTCGAACGGGCCTGGTTAGCGGTACACCCTTTATGGAGTGGACGATTGCAAGATCTCGCCTTACCTTTAGAGCCAAAAGATGACGAATACACCTACACCATCGATACGGAGGATGACTTTTCATGTTCACAATAGCGATTCATGGCGGCGCGGGTCTCAGTACACCTGAAGATTTGGGTCCCCAAAGAGAAACCCAAGCACGACTCGATCTAGAACGTTCCCTTCAAGCAGCAGGTGTCATCTTGGCAAACGGTGGTACTGCACTCGATGCTGTAGTAGCGGCTGTGAAGGTCATGGAAGATTCAGAAATGTTCAATGCCGGACGTGGTTCAGTACTGGCTAGTGATGGCAATTGCTATATGGATGCCTCGATCATGGATGGTGCCACCGAAAATGCTGGGGCATTGTGTGGTTCTAGTGTCGTTCAAAACCCCATCGAAGCCGCCGCAAAAGTGATGACCGACACCCCCTATGTCATGTTGGTTGGTGACAGGTTGACCCAGTTTGCCCAAGAGCAAGGACTATCCTGCCAAGAACCTGAATGGTTCAAAACAACCTATCGCAAAGAACAGTTGGTCGATGCCCAAAAGAACAACACCATTATGTTGGATCACGAAAAAGCCGAAGCTGGACGTAAAAAAGACAATTGCAAAGGTACTGTTGGAGCGGTTGCTTTGGATCAACATGGCAACCTTGCAGCAGCAACTTCCACTGGCGGATTGTGCAACAAAGATCCTGGTCGTGTTGGCGACTCAGCCTTGATTGGTGCTGGAACCTATGCCAAAAACAGTACCTGTGCAGTATCAGCAACCGGACATGGTGAACTCTTTATTCGAGCCAATGTCGCCGGACGAATGTCAGCCATGATCGAATTCGGTCACAAAACACTAGAAGACGCTGCTCACACCTTAATATTCAATGAATTACCAGAAGATATCGGGGGGCTAATCTCAGTAGACAGGGAAGGAAACGTCTCTCTCCCTTTCAATACTGGTGGCATGTTTCGTGGCTGGATGAGCGAAGACAATATCCCACACGTCAAAGTTTGGAAAGGCGAGTAAATAGACTACAAGTACCCATATAAACTATTACGAATGGAGAAAAAATGAGCTCACAAGAAGACTACAACAACGCACTCAAACAGTTACGCAATTTGAGCCAAGATGAACGAAAACAGGCCTTTGCCACCTTAAAAAAAGAACGTTTAGAAGCCGAAGGGCAAAGTCGCAAAGCCAATACAGAATTGCCCAATAGTCACTTCAGCCAAGCCCACTTGCTTGAAAAGATACCCAACCCAGGAAATGCCGCCTACGAACAAAAGATTTTGATGCCAGAGTTCACGTTTTTGGGTGTGATTAACCAACCTGACTTCGGAGAAGTTTTACTCACTTTTTACCCCAATGAATGGACCATTGAGTTAAAGTCCCTCAAGGTCTACAAGGATTCTTTTCGCAATAAACCCATTTCCTATGAACGTCTGTCCAATGTGATGTTCGAAGATTTGATGTCGGTCTACAAGCCCACGCGGCTTCGATTGATGATGCGATTACGACCACGCGGTGGTATCTCATCTTGCCTCACCATTGATTCGGACTGGAAAATCCGCGGTGGAAGCGAAGAGTTCCAAGATTGGACCCAAAACACCGATCAGTTCGGTTTTATC
>CAKZLX010000108.1 GCA_937127265.1 uncultured Pseudomonadota bacterium | reverse complement strand
CTCGACGTCGACCTCGACCGCGCGTTCACCGTGGCGCTGGCCTACATGCGCGCCGACACGGCGGGCTCGTCCTCCGGCGGCGACGAGTTCAGCATCCTCCGGCTGTTTGCCAACACCCCAAACAACAACCCTTCCCAACGCCAGCGTTTCGACAACAAAACCAAGGGGAGCAACACCCAACTGCCCCCTTGTATCCCCGAAAGCGACAACCCAAAGTGGGGAATCTGCTCCCAGAGAGCTAAGGTGGACAATGCCAAAGAGTTGTACTTGTCGGGACAAGTGAGGTCAGTACAATCCAACACCCGATAGTTGTCGAAATAAATCCCCCACAACCGATCAAAGATGGTGGCATAGGCCAATCCTGCTGCCAGTACACCCCAGAAGATACTCAAGAAACCACCCTGTTTCCAAAAACGAAAGACCACCACCACCCCGACCGGTATCAGGATCAGTAGAAACGGCGGATACACCAAGGCGGCAGTAACCCCCATCGAATAGGCCAAGGCGAAGCCAAACAAACGGGTCCAGATCGAACGGGGTTGACCATCGGCCGTTTTGGGGAAACACAGCAACACCCCCACCATCGCCAAAATGGCAAAGCACGGGGTGACCACATTCATTCTGCCTTTCAAAATATCCGCCCACAACGGTCGCAACAGTACCGCCCCACAACCGGTAGCGATCGTCGATACACGTCCCAATCCTATCACCCGTCCCAGCCAAGTCACCGCCCCAGTATTGAGCAAAATGACCGCGGTGATCGTCCAAGCCCACTGTTCTGGCCAGTCTAACAACCAAGCGATCGGGGCAAAGATTTGGGCATCGGTCGCCGAGGGAAACTCAATGCTGTAATGGTGGGGATTGGGATAATCAAATTCTTTCAACAGACCCAACTCTTCACCAGCCCACATCCGACGGGCTACAAAATCATAAAACCAGGGTGTGACCACATTGTCAGTGGTTGGTCGTCCCATAAACAACAAGTGATCGTGTGACCATACCGGATAGGTACACCACAAAGCAAAGGCTAGTGGCAACAAAAATGTCAGGGGTTCCAATAAAAATGGATGTGTCACCCAACCGAAAAATCGGCTAAGTAATCTCCATGCCTTATCTTTTTTGTGCACCATCTTCTCGGCCGGTCGTTGCTCGGTCGTCTGGGATGTTGATCTGGAGTCTGTGGAGTCTTTTGGCTTGTCAGTCATCGGAACCTGTTGCTACTGTCAATTCTCTATCGCATCGCATCACAATCGACACCCACCATTTATGGAATATGGAACCTTGGAATATGGATCCAGCACCTTCCCTTCCTACAATCCAGATGCAAGCGACCTTGACTATTGAAGAAGATTGGCCACTAGAAGGGGCGGCGATGGTGATGAGTGGACTGTGGTGGCAAGGGCAGTTGACCCTCAACGGAACCCCTCTGCCGATGTTTTATGGTGGAAACCACACGGTGGAAATTCCACTCACCGATTTACAACAGGGTAAAAATACGCTGTCGCTACAAATCCAAGCACCCCAAGATGTCTCCCGAAGGGTAACGGGTGGAACCTTGTCCTCTCTGGATCGCAAAGGTTCCACCGCCATGCTCTCCGCAGCACCAACCATTGTCCTACGTCCCCAAAATCACATCTCAGGACTGATGCTCCAAAGCACCGATAACCAAATCCAACCTGTGGCCTGGGTACAAGGCGATGGACAGCAAGTACACTTCACTGTCATAAAAGATGGTCAAACCCTTGCTGATCTAGGCACCTGCACCGTTGCCAATGGACAAACCCAATGTCCAAAACTTGACTGGCCGTTGGAAAGATGGAGCATTGGACAACCCAATCTCTATTTTCTGCAAGCCACCCTCCAATCTGCCAATGGAGAAACCTTGGACGTGCACAGTGCGAAAACTGGTGTACGCACCGTTTCTTGGGATCAGAACAGTTTGCGGGTCAATCAAGCCGCAACCACCTTGATGTCCACCCGCATGGTCTATCGTCACCAAGGGCAATCTTTCCAAGAACGCATCCCAAAGTACACCGAAGCCGGTGTCAATTCGGTGGAAACCCACGGAGAATGGATTCGACAAGACTGGCTGGACTTTGCGGATGAAATGGGACTGGGAACCGTGATCGTCCCTCGTTGTGTTGGACGCACCAACGATCGACAAGGTGGCTCCGAACAACACCTCGCCGAACACATGACCCTCCAAGATCAACGGTTGATGTGGGACATCAAAAACCACCCCACCGTTTTGGCATTTGCTTTGGAAGGCGACACCAGTAACCACTGGTCCAATCGTTCTTTGTGGACTGATACCTTGGTCAACAACCCTCAAAACCTCCCTGTTTTCGGTAAGGATTTACCAGTACGATTGTTTCAAGTGGAGTACAAACCTGACAACTCCTATACTGGCAATTGTCGTCCCAATGGCTGTGCATCCAGTTGGCTGGTGGAAACCGTTACCCAACCCAAGTTTGTAGATTGGCCTTCGATTGCCACTGCCTATGCTGAAGCCCACCGAACAGGAGCTCTTGGAGGCGTCATCCCTTCACCTCGACAGTCTGGTGGTAAGAATCGCCCAGATAATCCTCAAGAATTGTCCGACTGGACCAACGCTTGGCAACAGACCGCCAACAGCATCCAACCGACACCACTGTCACCCACCAATCGCGCTTCTTCGGATATTCAAGTACAGAGTACCCCCAACACTTGGATCGAATTGCAAATCCCTGGACAAGCCACCCAACGCAAACGAACTGACAGTCAAGGTGTCGCTCAATTTTGGGTCTACCACCAAGGCAAAGCCACCCTCACTTGTCCCACTGGCACCCAAACGCTGGATATCAAAGCCGATCAGTGGGTCAATTTTACACACCAACCGCAAAATGATCCGATTGTTTGTCGGTAATTCGTTTACTGTGCAATTTGGAGGCTCCATGAATATCATTCAACACGATCTAACCATGAGCGATCAAGGTTGGACCAATACAGCCCCTTTGGTGCCGCAAACAGGTGGGGTTTACCTTCACTTTGGACAAGTCACCCACCAAGATACCTTATACTGGATTCCATTACGATTTGGTCAAGCCGCGAATCTACACCGACGTTGGTTCAAAGATAGGGGTTCCCATAAAGATGCCTTTCGAGCCATCAAACACCAAGACGTTTTTTGGAAAGGAAAACCTTACATCGATACCTATCCAAACTATGCTGAATTCTTTGACCAATTACGTCAACATTGTCCCAACACTACACTGCTATTGGTTCTCCTTCCTCACTCATCAAAGTCAACGCGCGAGACAATCGAAAAACGTTTCATTCAGTTATGTCATCCTGTTTGGGAGCAAACCTATGCTAAAAGAAAACGCAATACTTGGCAGACACCATTTCTCGATGCCGCTACACAATGGATACACAACAATCCCAATACCTGTAAGGCTATACATCAAGCGCAATCCTTAGTCGACTATATAAAACGGT
>CAKZLX010000107.1 GCA_937127265.1 uncultured Pseudomonadota bacterium | reverse complement strand
TCTCCAAAGCCAAAATCCTACTATCGATGAGTTCACTACAGGCTCACCTTGGACAAATCACCACAGCTTGTCAGCAAATGGAACAAGCCATCTCGATCCTCAGAAACCTCGAACAACGGGAACTATTGTGTATTGTATTGAGTAATTTAGCGGAAGTACTTTTATGGTCCGGTGAATGGAAAAAAGCCCATACTATCGCCATGGAAGGGCTTACCTTATCTCAGGACACCTTCTATCAAGTAGGACAAGGACAGGCTCGATTGGTCTTAGCACAGATCGCTTTTGATCAAGGTCTTTACAGTAAAGCCACTCAACATGCCAGAAGAGCACGTCAAATCGCTACCGAAATTGACAGTCCTGCACTGGGAGCGATGGCGGTATTTATTTTGGCACAGGTGCAACTGGGACTCGACAACCCAACGGGAGCCTTACCACTCTTAAAAGTAGCTAGAACAACACTACAAGAAAACGATCCCGAGCAATACCAAATGTCGGTACACTTAGCCATGGCACTGGCTTTTTTCCAAAATGGTCAAACCAAAACAGCCCAAACGATTTTGCGGTCCATCTCTAAATTTTTAGATAAAGCACCAGCGATTCGACGCATTGAAAACCAATACTGGCTGGCGCGATGTCTTCAATTGGCTGGACAGTCTGATGAGGCGATGGAAAGCATCAACACAGGACTAGATCTAGCTGAGAAATCCGAAGTTCAAGGCTGGACTGTGAAACTCACCTCTTTACGTCGCCACATTTCTACTGCTCCTACGCATGAAGAAGAATGGTTGGCGCTTTGGCACAACATCACACAAGGTTGGTCCAAAGAAGAAAAGACCCTAATGGTTGATCACCTGCATTTCATTCACGATTGAGAAGATATCTGTGTCAACAATCTCAATCGGACGATTATTAGGTGCTTCTCGACTATCCAAGGTCTATCAAGCGACCTGTAACGATCGACATGTCGCGATCAAATGTATCCTATCGACTGAACACAGCCACCTGTTACAACAAGAGTTTCGCTGTCTACAAACACTGCACCATCCCAATATCGTCAAGGCACATGACTGGTTCGATAGGTTGCCACAAACCGGAAAGTCGGCTTTTACCATGACCCAGATTAACGGTATCAATGGTAAAGTGCTGGCCGAGCGACTACAACGCCTTCCACCCGCAGAAAGACACCAACGTGTCATCCAAATTGGCATGCAACTGGGTTCTGCCCTCTCGCATATTCATACACAAGGTTGGCTACACAGAGACATTAAACCCAGTAATTTAATGTTTGAACAAGAGACGCAAGTGTTGCTGATTGACTTTGGGACGGTGACCCCTTATCCCATGCCAACACAGCAAAAGGGACTGGTGGGAACACCTCGTTTTGCTTCTCCAGAACAGTTGCACGGTGAAATCTTAACCCCTTCGAGTGATCTATTCTCCTTGGGTGCCACACTCTATTATCTGCTGTTAAATACTCGTCCTTTTGAGGGAAGAGACCGATCCACCCCAATGCCACCATCTCTTATTGACCCGAGTATTCCGCAACACCTCAACGATATTCTCATGCAGTGCCTAAGGCTGAATCCAGAAGGTCGATTTGCTTCAATGACCCTATTCATGCAAGCCCTCAGTCAAGTAGCCCCTAAAAACCAACCTCTAGCGGGTAGAGAACAAACTATTCAAGACATTGCCCACTGTTTACAACGCGTACACCAAGGAGAGCAGTTGCATGTACACTTCCAAGGAACTCGAGGCTCAGGAAAGACGTGGGGGCAACAAACCTTGCTTGAGGCGACACATCAACATCGAGTTCCCTGCTATATCTTGAATACCACAGACCCACTAGAGACCATTCTGGATCAAATCGCCAAAAGACAACCTTTGATCGTTTGTTCAAGTCAAGTCAACCCTCCCAAAATTGGATTACCATTAATCCCTATCCAACTGTCTTGGCTCAACCTCTCAGAAGTTCGACGCAGTCTCTTTTCGCACGCTCCGAAAACGCCCGCTTTGGTACAGAAAGCCCAATGGTTACATCAACAAACCAACGGAATCCCTGCCTTGCTGCTTCCAATGCTGATTGAATACACCATTCGCTCTGCCTTTCACATACCACAAGAACCCGAAGTCCATATTCCCAAATCATGGTTTGAAGACCTCAATCCTTTTCGGTGGTCACTGCTACAACTGCTATCCTATAGTAAATCGGCAATGACCTTGGAAACCATTCAATTACGCATCCCACAAACCAAACTTTCCGATCTCGAATACTTAGAACAACAGTCACTCATTATACAGCAAGGTTCTTATTGGAGAATGTCTTGTACGATGATTAGCGATGCCATAAAACGTCATCATCCACTTTCTGCCATGGAACAACAAGAGTGGAACCTACTTTCTACCCCTGCGCCTACCAGCAATTGGTCAGCCCAAATTCAAAACATTGAAATTTGGAGTGCCAAAGGGAAACTCTCTCAAGCCCAACAAAAAGCCAATGATATCTTATCTTCAATCCCAACCACACACAAAGCCAGTGTTTTATTGCAACTCGGACAGGTAAAACTGGATATCGGACATTATGAACAGGCGAGAATTGTATTGGCAGATGCAACGGCTTTAAGCAATGGTGATACCGACAGAACCATCTATCTTCGCTCTCAGGCCCTCAGAGCGCACACCTCTCTTGAACAACACAATGGGTCACCGATTGGTGCCATGCATGCATTGGATCGCATTTCCAAATTAACATCTACTGGTGATCCTTGGGTCATATCAGTATGGCAATGGTCCTTAGGGGCACTTGGAGACATTCGACAGTGGAACAAGCACCTCGAACAAACCCGTAAAACACTTCAAAAATTAGACCAACACCATTATGTCCGCTGTGTGTTGAATCTAATCCGAGGTGCTTGTGCAGTCGGCGATCTAGACACAGTACACAACTTAATTAGTGAAATCAAACCAGGCCTCGCCCCTTATGCACTTCTAGAATGGGAGATCCGACGTCTGGAAAGTATTTTATTGGATACTCCTCCGCCAAAAGTCGGTCGCTTGGTCTATAATTTATCAGCAGAAGACATCTTACAATTCAAAAAACGATGGATTCGCGTTAAAGGAAAACATCCCGATCCAACCTGGTATTTATAAACATTGGAGAACCTATGCAGCCCACCTATACCAATATCACGCCTTTAATTGTCGACATCACAGAAAACGGCCGTTCGATACAAGTCGTCTTTCAATGTCCAATATCTGGAACCCAAATCCCAGCGCGTGCTTCTGTCTCACGAGACAACTCAATCGGTTCACAGGTCAAAAATAGTGCTCAACGCTCTTTGATGTATGCCATCCAACGTGAGGTGGGTAACATTCTTCGTAGCGTCTTTGGCAACAATGTTCTTGGACGTACCGCCTCTGATATCTCGCGACGTACAATGTATTCAGCCTCATCACAAGTGATGAATGGATTGTCCAAAAAAGAAAAGGAAGAAGCCATCGTCAAAGCGTTTCTTTCTGTACAACGAAAATTTACTTGGGATCAGAACCGTCAACAATGGATCTCTGGTGACAGTCTCCAACAAACGATATCTCCATTCCAACAACAGCAACATGCACATCCTATTTCTCACCCGTACGATATTACGGTACTGTCTCGTATGCTGGTTGAGATTGCCATGGCAGATGGTCAAATGACCCGTTCTGAACGCGAGTGGTTGATGATGCTCTTCAATCCAGAATACGGAACCATGGAACAAATAGCCCAACATCCAAAACTCAGTCCGGCTGAACTGGCGAATACTTCTTCTGGTGGTACTCGAACCACCTTACTAATGCTCGCTTG
>CAKZLX010000106.1 GCA_937127265.1 uncultured Pseudomonadota bacterium | reverse complement strand
AGCTAATTTGTCGTTGGATGTCGGCCAGTTCTTGTTGTAACTGTTGCATCTTTTGTTGAATTTTCAATCGAGCGTCTCGAAAGGTTCCAAAACCGGTGCTCCACTTGCTACGCAAATCTTTGTTGGCTTTGAGTTCAGTTTGCACAGTGCTGACAAACTGCTGGTTGTAACTTTGTAACAGTTGGTTTTCTTCACTGTACATCGTATAGTTATCGTTCAGCACACGTTGTTGATTGAGCAAGGTGTCCTTTTGTTTGAGTAGGTCGGTTACACGTTCGTCAATCGCTTCATCAATAATTTTGGTTTGGTGTTTGACCCCAATGATCGAACCATGGTTCACCTTGTCAGCCCGCAAAGTTTTGGTATCTAAGGCGATAGGGAGGTTGTCAAAATTAATTGTTGCCGAACCATTGGAACAGGTTGAAGTACCCACCCGTGTTATCTCTGCTCGATCGGTAAAGACCAAGACAGAATCGATGGTGTTTGCGGTTGCCAGTTGTGTCAGTAATGTCCAAAGCATGATTAGTTCCCCCATAATTTCCAGTTTTTCGGTCTAGTGATGGCGTATTGCAGTTCAATGGTTTCAGTTTGTCCGGCTGGTATGACTAAGTCCCAGTATAAAATCCCTTGGCTGTTTTGCTCTTGTTTGTAGGGATGAGAGGCCTTTAAATAGGCAATGGTAATCTCATCGTTTTGGGTGATCGGCAATTGATCGAGAATCCGAATGGCGATGTCTTTCTTTTTGTAATTTCCGACCTCAATCTTCACAGTGTAGTCAGTGATTTCCTGTTGTTTGATCAGTCCTTCTTTTCGTTGCATTGGGGTGATGTTTCGTTTGATGCGAATGTTTTCATCTGCCCCCAGAGGCAATTCTAGAATCCCGCCAGCCGCAGTAGTTTGCAAACTGCTTTGCACGGTGAAATGACCGTTTAAGAAGATGTTGGTTCCACCTTGTAAGATGGCTTGTGGATTGCCATTGGTGATGGTGGCCTTCAAATAAGCCAATTCTTCCAGTGAAGGGGTGGTTTCATAAAAGGATTCGGCTTGAAAGGTATTTCCTTGAAGTGGAATACGGTGTTGTTGTCCATCACTGGGTATTCCAAATTTTCCCGGTGCTTCCCAGCGTAGGTTCATGGCTTGTGTTGTGGCTACATTAAAGGTGGTGTTGGTAGCACTAACTGGCGCATAGAGATTGGAGGCTTCCAGTGCTAAGGGAATACTAGCAGTGGTGTAGGATTCGGCGTAGGCTTTATCCACCCGTTGACTACTTGGGGCACGACTACTTTTGCGGGCTGCCATTCCAGCAAGGGCTACACTCCGAGACTGTACACTCTCCTCCATCATCGGTTCATAGGCCATCGCGTAATCCATTTCTTCATCGGCAACCACAACGCTTTCAGCATAACCATAGGCAGGTCCCACTGCCCCTGATGTACTTAAACCACCAGCACGGTATAGACTGTCGGCACTTTGTTTTACTGATATGGTATTCGCTGGCGGTGCTATCGAACCCAATGTTGAGGACAGTTGGGCTAAATAGTCCCGTTTTGCCATATAGGCTTCTCGTTTGGCAAGTGTTTCCAATTCAGAATTAGAAGTGGTTGCCGAAAACGCAGGATAGAGAGGTGGTATTTGGCGATGGTTTGCCGGACGGGCTTTTGGGATATATTCATTCTTTTCTCACAAAGTCCAAGTAAACATGTTGGGTAAAGATTGATACACTTGTTGGTTGGCAGTGGCAAATTCCAATTGAACATCCTGCCAATGTTCTCCACTACTTTGAAAAACCAAGGCGGCGGATTCGATGCGTGCTTGATCGGTTTGCGAGTCATAATGTACATCGTAAGTGGGTCGCCACCCTGCACCTTGAATGGTGTACTGGAGGTCTAGTTGCAATTTTTTATTGGCGTTGGTTTCCACAACCACCACCACTTCAAGACTGGTCTTGGAAAGATTGGCTTGTAAAAATGGGGCGGCTTGTCGCTGTAGTTTTTGCAGTGCGGCTTGCTTGGATGCCAGTTCACGATCAATCGATTGCAGTTCCGATTGTGCCCGTTGAATCTGGTTACGAATAAACTGCCAGTTTTGCTTCCACAGTGTCATGCTGTACTGGGCAATATTATCTTGGTAGTCTTGTTGATTCAAAGAGGCTGGTGTTAGACGTTGCAAGGTGCTCAATTCTTCTTGGAACAACCCACGCCGATGTTGAATGGAGACAATCTCAGTTTGCAATGTTTCCATTTGGGTAATGATGTCTTCCAGTTCTTTGAGAGGGTACTCTTCGGTATTGACTATTCGAGTGTCCATTCGTAAAAGGGTTCCATTTGGCACATCGAGTCGTAAAGAGTCGGGATTGATGGTACTGGGAAGTGAGGGGAGAGTGAGAGTATGTACCCCTTTGGAAACCGAGTGAGATGCCGTACGATGAACCACTGCACGATTATCATACAACACGACTTTGGTGATCTTTGAGAGGACTTTGTCGGCGTCAGCAATGGTGTCGGTACTGAGCGTGACATTTGGTACATCAGCAGCCACCGGTGGCATCAGCATCAGATGAAGAAATAAGGATAGCATGGGTGAACTCCTGTCTTGGCTATTCATCAATCTAATGAACTTAGACGGCAAAACTTACAGTTTGTTTCAAAAAAAGTTGCTGATCCGCAATTTGACATTTGGACATTGGTGGTCAATTATAAGGAAACTTGGAGGGAATATGTTTTTTGATCCGTTGTATATGCTGGTGATGGCGATCGGCTTTATATTATCATTTGGTGCGCAAGCCTGGGTGAAATCGGCTACTTCTCGCTGGGATAAGGTTGCTTTACAAGGTGGAATGACTGGTAAGGACATCGCAGCCGCAATTTTACGTGCCCGTGGGGTTCGCGGCGTTCGAATTGAAGTGGTTGGTGGTGTGCTCTCCGATCATTATGATCCACGATCGCGTACCTTGAGGTTAAGCCAAGGTGTCTACAATGGTCGTTCGGTGACGGCAGCGGGTATTGCGGCTCATGAAGTGGGACACGCCATTCAAGATGCCGATGAGTACGCTTTAATGAGTTTACGTCAAAACTTGGTGCCAATTGCCAGAATTGGTACTTCGATTGGTGTGTATATGGTGATGTTGGGCGCTTTTATTTCGATGACGGTTGCCAAACTGGGTGTGCTGGTTTTTGGTGGTTTTGTACTCTTTACGGTGATTACATTGCCAGTGGAGATTGATGCTAGTATGCGGGCGCGAAAATTATTGCTGGAAAACAATATTGTGACTGGCGAGGAGGCCCGCGGAGTTAGCGCTGTCTTGACTGCAGCGGCAGCGACCTATTTGGCAGCGGCATTACAAGCCATTTTGCAATTGCTCTATTTTGCGTTTCGTGCTGGATTATTGGGTGGTAGAGACGATTAATTCATCTGAACGACCAAACACTGAAAGTGGGTTACATTGGATTTGAATTGGAGTTACCATGAAAGACCTCATAAAATCCTTGATTCCACAAAGTGTTCGCCAAAGTTTTATCGGTGATTTATATCGAACGTTGCGGGGTCGAACTACTCATCAACAGGGTGCCACAGTACAGACCCCTGAACCGAAGCCAGTTGAGGATATAGAACCTTCTCATCATTCAGAACCTGAAATGGAAGAGTTTGAAGTTGATATTCGTCCACGACAAATGCAGGCATGGCTAGACCAAAAACAGCCATTTGAGATCGTCGATATTCGTGAACCCTTTGAACTGCAACAGGGATACTTGACCAATAGTACCATCATTCCGATGAACGATGTCCCCAATGAATACCAGCATCTTTCTCGCAAACACCCCGTTGTGATAGTCTGTGCAGCTGGTGCAAGAAGTTGGAGCGTGGCACAGTACTTGCGTAATCAAGGCATGGATAACGTGTGGTCGTTGGAAAGTGGTTGGGCTGCTTGGGCAGACCAAGGACACGTATCGCCAGCTAGAGGACGCTATTCA
>CAKZLX010000105.1 GCA_937127265.1 uncultured Pseudomonadota bacterium | reverse complement strand
GTACATCATGGTCTATTTCCAGTTCGTCAAACCCGGTAAAGGGACTGCATTTACCCGCACAAAACTCAAAAATATGATCAGTGGAAACGTCTTGGAACGCACCTATCGTACCGGTGAAACCTTGGATGCTGCGCCGGTTGAAGATCGTGAAATGATGTATATGTATGACGAAGGTGACTTTGCAGTATTCATGGACAATGAAAGTTTTGAGAGTGTCAATGTTGATTTGAACGCCATCAAAGAAGAACGTCCTTTCTTAACCGAAAACTTAAACGTTCAAGTTCTCTTCTACAAAGGAAACCCAGTCAATATAGATCTTCCCAACTTCATTGAAGACGAGATTATATTCACTGAACCCGCTGTAAAAGGAAATACCGCCACCAATGCCACCAAACCAGCTGAGTTGGGTTGTGGTGCTCAAGTTCAAGTTCCTTTGTTTGTGGAGCAAGGTGAGCGTATCAAAGTCGACACCCGTACCAAATCTTACGTTTCTCGCGTGAAGTAATAGAAGTTTCTTGTGGAGTCACACATTCCATGTTGAACAATCGCTTGGCGGTTCTGAAGGCGCAGGGGGAGTTGATGCAAACCCTGCGCTCTTGGTTTTTAGAACGTGGATATATGGAAGTTCAGACACCCATCATGGTTCCTTCTGCCGCCCTAGAAGAAAATCTGGAAGCCTTACAAGTCAGCGAAACCAACCTATTCCTACACACATCCCCTGAATTTGCCATGAAAAAACGCTTAGCAGATGGATTGTGTCGGATTTACCAAATCGCGCATTGCTTTCGTGGTGAGGAAATTGGACGTCACCACAACACCGAATTTCGAATGTTGGAATGGTATAGAGTCGGAGCCTCTTGGTGGGATATTGCCACTGAAACCATTGATTTGATCCAGACCTTATATCGAAAAACAGGTCAAGAACCACCAAACTTTGTCTGGATACCCACCACAGCACTCCTCGATCCTACCCTCTCTCCCGAGGAATGGTTCTTTAGATGGGTAGACCGAATTGAACCGAATCTTCCTCCGGCTGCCATTGTCTATGACTATCCACACTGGCAAGCAGCACTGGCCAGAAAACGACATGGGCTAGCGGAACGCTTTGAAGTCTTTATCAACGGAATTGAACTAGCCAATGCTTTTGATGAAGAAGGTTCTAGCAACGAAATCAGAACTCGTTGGCACCAAGCCAATACCATCCGCATCCAACATCAGAAACCCATTCACCCCATCGACGAATCATTTTTACAAGCCATCGACCGTATGCCCCGTTGTTCTGGGATCGCACTGGGTATTGACCGCCTAATTATGTTGTTGTTACAGCAAGATAGCATTCACGAACTCCTATAAGCAAAAACGGATTAAGCCATCTTCATGGAGAGATCTGCCCAAGTTGCTTGGTGAATCAATCCACCCATCGAAACCACATCAATACCAATATCTTGAATCCGTACCAAACGTTCTCGGTTCATATTACCAGATGCTTCCAACAATACCCGTCCATTGGCGATTTTGACGGCTTCTCGATACTGATCGTCGGTCATATTGTCGAGCATCACAACATCCGCACCAGCAGTGATGGCTTCTTCTAATCCCTCAAGCGACTCGACCTCAACTTCAATTTTCATCAGGTGATGACCGTGTTTTTTGGCTTGGGAGATAGCCTTGGCAATCGAGCCACAAGCAGAGATGTGGTTGTCTTTGATGAGAATGCCGTCATACAAAGCAAAACGATGGTTGTATCCTCCCCCTGCACAAACGGCACTACGTTCAAACCTTCGCAAGAGCGGAGTTGTCTTACGGGTATCAACAACTTTCATGTTGGGATTCAGCCCTTGAACCGTATGATAGGTGTGGGTGGCGATACCGCACAAACGCATTAAGAAGTTGAGTGCCAGTCTTTCAGCGGTCAGCATCTTACCAGTGGGACCTTCAATTGTAGCCACCACGGTTCCTTTGGCTAAAAACACTCCCTCTTCAACCAATGGGGTATAGTGACAGCCCATTTGATGGAAAACTTCTTGGGCCACCTCATGACCAAAGCACACCAAGTCTTGTTTGGCTGTAATCTTGGCTGTAGATCGATGTGTCGATGGAATCGTCGCCAATGTGGTCACATCACCACCACCAACATCTTCTTGTAAAGCCAAACGTACCAATTCGGATAGGTGCATTACCCCTCCAATTCGGTGCGGGCTTTCAAGAGTTTGGCATGGGTATCTTGTTCATTCGCCAAGGCATCTCGTGTTTCTTGAACAATCTTGGCAGGTGCGTTGTCTACATACTTTTTGTTGCTCAAACGCCCGTTCAATCGACCGATACTCTTTTCCACTTGTTCGATTTTCTTGGTCAAACGAGCGATTTCTGCCTCGATATCAACCACCCCTTCAAGTGGAATGAAGAATGTGACACCATCAACCACAAAAGTCGATGACACTCCTGCTTTTTCACCTTCGACCACTGATGTCACCGAGCACAAGTCTTTGAGTCCTTGTTCTTGCCCAAACAATTTTGAGGCTTGTTTGGAACGCAAGGTGAGTTCCACTTTGTTGCCCAATTCCATTTCAGCACGGATACGACGAACTTCAACGATGACTTCTTGTAAGAACTTGACTTGCTCGAGACTTTCTGGATTGGAGGCAAACTCTTCAGGCTTTGGATAGGATGCCATCATCACAAAACCACTGGTGTTCGGCAAACGCTCCCACAACTCTTCTGAAAGAAAAGGCATAATCGGATGCATCAAACGCACAATGGCATTAAAAACGGTGAGCAAAGTATGCTTGGCAGCTTGTTGTGCTGGCTGATTGGTACTGTTGTACAGTGTTCCTTTGGACAATTCCAAATACCAATCACAAAACTCGTGCCAGACAAAGGCATACAATTCTGAAGCCACATCATTGAAACGATACTCATCCATCGCTTGACGAATACTGCTTACTGCGGCGTGTAAACGGGCCAAAATCCACTTATCATAGACGCCCAACTCTTTTGGGGCATCAGCATCATACCCTTCGATATGCATACTGATGAACTTGAAGGCCTGCCAAACTTTGTTTTGGAACTTTACATAGCCTTCGGCACGTTTGTCATTCCAAAGTATATCACGCCCTTGAGCCGCTAAGGCTACCAAAGTGAAGCGGAAGGCATCCACACCGATTTTGTCAATCTCAGTCAGTGGGTCCACCACGTTCCCTTTGGTTTTCGACATTTTTTGACCATTCTCATCCCGTACCAGTGCGTGAATATAGATATCTTTGAAGGGCACTTCATCTTGAAAGTACAAACCAGAGAACATCATCCGGGCAACCCAAAAGAAAATGATATCAAATCCAGTCATCAGAACCGATGTGGGATAGTATTTTTTCAAAGACTCCGTGTCTTCTGGCCACCCAAAGGTAGAGAATGCCCACAATGCTGAACTAAACCAAGTATCCAACACATCTTCATCTTGACGGATGTTGGTCGAGTTACAATGCTGACAAGAAGTAATATCATCACGAGAAACCGAAATCTGATCACAATCACCACAGAACCAAGCGGGGATTCGATGCCCCCACCACAATTGACGAGAAATACACCAGTCTTGAATGTTCCGCATCCATGAGAAATAAGTATTTTCCCAATTTTTAGGCACAAACTTGGTGCGGCCGGTTTCAATCGCTTCAATAGCAGGGCCTGCCAACTCTTCCATTCGTACGAACCACTGGGTAGACATCATCGGTTCAACAGGAACCCCTGAACGTTGAGAACGAGGCAAAGCCATCACGTGTTCTTTACTGCCACGATCCAATCCCAGTTCGGTCAATTTGGCTTTCACAGCCTCACGGGCATCAAAACGATCCAAACCCGCAAACGGACCACCCTCCTCATTAAGTGTCCCATCTAGATTCATGATATTGATCATCTCCAAATTGTGACGTTGACCAACCGCAAAATCGTTAAAATCGTGGGCTGGTGTAATCTTTACAGCACCAGTTCCAAACTCGGGGTCCACCAGTTCAGCATCGGCAACAATAATGATTTCACGATCAACAAACGGATGACGAACGGTCTTACCAACCAGTCCTTTGTAGCGTGGGTCATCTGGATGTACTGCCACCGCTGTATCACCAAGCATGGTTTCTGGACGGGTAGTCGCCACAACGATTTCTTCACGCAGAGAACCATCTTCCATCTGCATCGGTTCAGTCAAGGGATAGGCAAAGGACCAAATCTCAGTTTTAAAATCTTCTTCGTT
>CAKZLX010000104.1 GCA_937127265.1 uncultured Pseudomonadota bacterium | reverse complement strand
TGCTCTTCTTCGGGGCTTGTTGTCCAGTGTCGCAAGGCATCTGTTTGGCCGTGCTGTTGTTCCCAAGCCACTTCTAGTAGTGGTTTGTACCCAAAAGGCGTTCCTTGGTACTGTTTTGTGGTTTCTATCGCCTTTTCCCATTGGCTTTGGAGACCATAAGCCATTGCCATTGGTTCGAGTAATTCTGGGAATTCTGGGCAACCATTGTGCAATGCCAGTCTACCCATCTGTATTGCTACGTCAGGTCGATTGAGTTCCAACGGGTAACGCGTGGCTTGTGCACAACAATGATCCATCGGAGGTGGTTGTAAACTCTGCTCTAAGCGTTCGAGTGCTTTTGTTGGCGTTTGTCTACTCTCCATAAATGAACCGCAGGCTATATGAGGATTTGGTGTTTCATGGTAACCATGATCCCAAAATTGGTTGTTGTTTTCCCAGATGATACCGATCTGGATACTTTGGTAGCCAAACCACAGGGCTAGAAGTCCGAGGATAGAAGTGTACCGAGAGGGAAGTGTAGTCGTTAGCCATATCAGTTGTCCCAACAGTGGTATCCATGCATAGCGAAAACCCAATGAGTGGGATTGTTCTATTGATAATAGGGCTAAACCGGAACCAGTGATAAAGACCATCAGTCCCCACTTTTGTTGGATACTCTTGGCGTTTAATCCCATACACCCCAGTATCGTAAAGCCAATGAGATTGAAAGTTGGAGGTACCGGAGACAATGGATGGTGGTGGGTGACAGGCCAGACCGTCAAATTGCTGAGGTTCGACCAAAGATTGGTTCCATCCCAGGTGAACGGAATCGCGGTCAAGGTAGCATTTGATTTTAGCAAAAACCAACAGAGTCCAGCCATTCCCAACCCTTTCCATTGTTCTTTGAGACGAATTGGTTGACATAAAAAAAACAGTGCCAACCACACCAGTCCACTCTCTTTACTACAAAGTCCAAGCCAAGCGAACAATGCGACCGCAACACTGTGAGGTAATGAAGGCCCACGATGGGCAATGATACCTGATAATAGGGCAAAAGTCAGGGTCATGGTGTCATTACGGGCGGCGATAAACTGCGTGAGTTCGGTTGAGAAAGGGTGGGCTATGATGAGAATACTCAGCCAAACTGTTTTGGTTCTGGACACCTGTAAGGCTTTTTCTAGCCAGTATCCTAAACAGGTAAGCATTCCGCCAAACCACAATAGATTGATCCACTGTTTGCCTTGCACCCAATCTCCAAGTAGCCATTGGTCGAATACGATATGAGAGGCCATCAGGGGACGATACCACTGCAGTCGATGCTCTCCAGGGATGTCTGTCCAGAGGCTGTTGGTCCAAATCCACCACCAATTGGGGAGGTTGTCTTTCCATGGATTGATTCCAATCAGTAGGGTATCATCCCAAACATAGGTATCTGAATGTGGATAGTGAAACCCAACCAACAAGACCCACAATAGAAGCATTTGGATGGTACGATTTGCCCAAATTGAGGGTTGTGGTGCTTGGGGTTCCTGCATGAACGGTGTATCAAAATTATCTTTTGCGTCGAATTGTCAGCAAGCCAAATCCTAGCAAGCCCCACAAGTCCAACGAAGGGGATAGCGTTTGACAGCCTTTGGTACGTTCACTTTCGTCGCCATCAACACCATCGATTGATTCAGGAGTATCTGTAACACTGTCATCCTCATCGATGACACCATCGCAGTCGTCATCAATGCCATTACCTACAATCTCGGTGGCGCTGGTGGAAACTGAAGCATTGTCATCATCACAATCTCCATCAGCCTCACTCAATCCGTCCCCATCATCATCAAAGTCAAGTGTATTGGAATCGGTGAATCCATCACAGTCGTCATCCAAGCCATTGCCTAAGACTTCGCTGTTGTTTGGATTGACCAGTGGATTGCTGTCATCGCAGTCTCCTTGAACTTCAGTTAGACCATCGCCATCATCATCATAGTCCAATGTCCCTTCGTCAATGATACCATCACAGTCATTGTCAATGCCATCACCGTTTCCTGTGCCTGTACCACCATCCTCTGGTGCGCCGACAAAACTAGTGGGGTCACTGTCATCACAGTCGGTTCCCAAACAATCCAAGGCAAAATTGCCATCTCCATCCAAGTCGCAACACAACGGCTCCGTCCAACAGTCATCATCATCACAATCTGAAATTCCGTCCAAGTCATCGTCGAGACCATTGTCACAATCTTCGGCGCATCCCGTACTTTGAGAAACATCAAAACTAAGGGTGTAGGTCGGAGAAATGACATTTCCAGTACTGGTGCCATCATCCGTACACGGGCCAGAGGCGATGTCCAAGTGATTGGTACCGTAGGCTTCCACCACCACATAGTAGGTGTTGCCGGCAGTACATTCAAACTCCACGGCATCCGAGGCATTAAATGATTGGGTGGACCCATCGACACATCCATTGTTTGGAGAACAAGTGTCATCCAAGATATAGATGTCCAAATCACAAGGTAAATCGGTGATTTCCATCAGTACCGTTC
>CAKZLX010000103.1 GCA_937127265.1 uncultured Pseudomonadota bacterium | reverse complement strand
ACGGTAATATGGTCACTCCTGTCTATTGGATGATCGATTTTGCTCTGACGAATCCTTAATTCACAATAGAAAAGGTTTGATTTTTCGACATCATTCTCATAAGAAACCAACATCATTTACAATTCTGTTTCGGAGGTTCACATGAAACTGGGCTCACTCAATCATGGTCGTGATGGCCAACTCATTGTTATCAGCAAAGACAACTCTCGTTTCTCCACAGTAGACGGAGTCTGCACCATGCAACAAGCCTTGGAAAATTGGAGTGCTGCTGAAAAACAATTGACTGCTATCTACAACAAACTGAATGACGATGCCTCTTTCGGACAAGCCTTTGATCCCACTGCGGTACATTCTCCACTGCCTCGTGCATACGAATGGATTGATGGGTCTGCCTACATCAATCACATCGTACTAGTTCGAAAAGCCCGAAATGCAGAACCGCCAGCAACCTTAAAAACGGATCCTTTGGTATACCAAGGTGGCTCAAGCGTATTTTTACGTCCCACCCAAGAAATCCCGCTCAAAAATGTAGACTGGGGTTGTGACTTTGAATCGGAAATCTGTGTTGTACTCGATGACATTCCGATGGGCACCAGTGGTGCAGATGTTGACAAATACATCCGTTTGGTGATGCTCTGTAATGATGTCACTTTACGTAACCTGATTCCTCCTGAATTGGCCAAAGGCTTTGGATTCTTCAACTCCAAACCAGCGACGGCTTTCTCTCCGATTGCGGTTACCCCTGATGAGTTAGGAGAGCACTGGCGTGAAGGTCGTTTGTACCTCAACATGAAAACCACGTTGAACGGTGAAGTGTTTGGCGATGTCGAATCCGGTCCAGAAATGTTCTTTTCCTTCCGTGACATCATCACCCACATTTGCAAAACCCGTTCATTCTGTGCAGGAACCATCGTGGGTTCAGGAACAGTTTCCAACGAAGACACTTCTCGCGGGTCTTCTTGCCTCAGTGAAAAGCGCATGTTGGAAATCATCGCTACGGGTTCAGCCAGCACCTCTTATTTGAAAGATGGTGACCACGTCCAAATCGAAATGTTTGATCCCAGTGGCAACAGCATCTTTGGTCAAATCAACCAAACTGTCAAAGAAATCTGATTGGACATCCGATGAAGCTCTATACATATTGGCGCAGTTCATGTTCATGGCGGGTTCGCATCGCTTTGAATCTCAAAGGATTGGACTATGAACTGCATCCTGTCCATTTGGTGAAAGACGGCGGGGAGCAACACAGCCAGTGGTATCGAGAGATCAATCCACAAGCCCAACTCCCTACCCTTGAGTTAGCAGACGGGACCCATCTCACCCAGTCGATGGCAATCATGCAGTATTTGGACAAAGTACATCCAGATGTCGCACTGTTACCTACCGAACCATTACTCTACGCCAAGGCACTGCAACTGGCCGAGGTCATCAACGCCGGTATCCAGCCCCTGCAAAACCTCTCTGTGTTGCAGTCTTTAAACAGGCAAGATCCCTCAAAGGAACTCAGTATGTCTTGGGCTCGCGGTGTCATCCAAAAGGGACTCGAAAACCTAGAGTCATTGGTCAAAGGCTCCACCACCCAGTTCCTACTCACCGAGACGCCAACGATTGCCGAATGTTGTCTCATCCCGCAATTGTACAATGCCAGACGATTTGGCTGTGATCTGAGCAAAGTCCCTAAACTATTGGAAGTCGAACAGGCCTGTGAGAAGTTGGACGCGTTTCAACAGGCTCATCCTAGTGTTCAGCCGGATGCTCAGTGAGTTTGACAGGCTAGACTTACTCATCCCACGTAGAGACAACCTGTACCCCAAAACCCAAGGCGTGCAACACTTGTAATTCTTTGCCAATTTGAGCCGTCGCTTTACCCTAATCCAGTTCGACGACAAACCTGCATCCTACATTGGTGAGCATTGCCAACTCTTATTGCCAACTCTTCCTGAGACAGTCCCTGGTTCGTCCGAGCCGTCTGAATTTGGTGACCAATCTAAAGATGTTAAAGGCCGCCAAGCAAAAAACAACATCCCAAAACAAGCGACTAAAGAAGCCACCAAGCCTAAACGACCATCATCCAAGACACCTAATACATCCAACAGTCCCCACCACAACACCGAACATCCAAACAAACCAACCCAATTTCAAGTGGAGGGTGGATGTTGAATTCAAGGAAGCACGAAGGATATCAAAGACCGCCATACTTCCGTATGCGGACTTTTATAGACAAGTGAAACCGCAGAACTCAACACCACACGTACACTTTAGAAAAAGAAGAAGGCCACCTTCCCCAAAGTGACCTTCTCAATAAACTGATTTCCCTCAAATGTCCCTCAACATTTAGATCAGTTTATCTTCACTTACGATCATAACACAGTCGCAATGTAAATCACCATTTTACGTTGATTTAACCGTCAAAATCCAAGTAGCTTCGACACAATGGATCGAAGATCAATTCGAAAAACACAGGATAATTCAAAAACCGATCTTTTCGATCCAAATATCAGTGACGAGATCAGTTTTTTGGGTCATTCTGGATCAACGATGACTTAATTACGGAATTGGGTTAGGACAAATCATTGACCATTTTTATAGATGATACCATCTATGCAATCTGTGGAGAATCCGAATGAATGATCAGAACAAGCACCTTGTACATCCTGTTCGAATTGTAACGGCCGCCTCTTTGTTCGATGGCCATGATGCCGCCATCAACATCATGCGTCGATTGATCCAAGACGGTGGTGCTGAAGTCATTCACCTTGGCCACAATCGTTCCGTCCAAGATGTTGTACGTGCCGCCATTCAGGAAGATGCACAAGCGATTGCGTTATCCTCTTATCAAGGCGGACATGTCGAGTTCTTCAAATATATGGTCGATCTGTTGAAAGAGAACAATGCTGGTCACATCAAAGTCTTCGGTGGTGGCGGCGGCGTGATTGTACCCGATGAAATTCGAGCACTGCATGATTATGGCGTCACTCGCATTTATTCTCCAGAAGATGGTCGCAAATTGGGTCTAGAAGGCATGATTGGAGACTTACTCCAACAATCCGATTACTCTGTGTTAGAGAACCCTCCTACTCTGGACGATTTCTCTGCCGACAATCCCTTCCAGTTTGGTGCGTTGGCTCGCGCCATTAGTTTTGTGGAGAATGAACCCGAAACCGTGGCTGCTTTATTGGATGCCCCATGCAAAGAACACATTCCCGTTGTCGGTATTACAGGTACCGGTGGTGCTGGTAAGTCCTCGTTGACGGATGAGTTGATTCGTCGATTCACAACAGACTTCCCCAACAAAAAGATTGC
>CAKZLX010000102.1 GCA_937127265.1 uncultured Pseudomonadota bacterium | reverse complement strand
AAATAATAAGGACAGGTGAAACCACACCAAAGCCAAATCTTCTCGTTCTTGCTCGGTTGCGGCCAACAATACTCTCTTTCGCTCTTCCACATCTCCGTTTTCAAGCAATGCCAAGTACAACCAAAAACTTTCAATGGAATCATCAATATCAATTGATTCTAAAAGTTTGTCTTGTCCATAGGCTCCATGAGTCAAGTCATACAGTCGCAAAGCCCACAATAGTTTGTCACGTTTTGACTGAAGGTTATTCCAAATGTGCGTACAAGCGATGTGGATAATTTCCGAATCATCTAACTGAACGCCCACCTTTAACAATTCGCGTGCTGCTTTAAAATGTGTACCTCGCTCCAGTACCTGCTTGAGGATTTCAACCCCTTGCTCAGTATCTTTGTTGTACTGTAAGGCGACAACACCTTGCTGATACAAATACGATGTAGCCAGAGGGCCCGATGACAAATGCTCAACCTGTTGCAAAGAGGATATCAATCCTTCCCAATCTCCAGTTCCTTCTTGTAGCTGACACAAAAACTGCCAATTCAGCCAATCGCTGGGATCTGCTTCAAGGGCTTTGCCGATTGCTTCGGTAGCAGTTTCGCTATTGCCAAAACGTTTCTGCAAGAAAATGGCGATATCTCCCCAAGCCTCCGCAGCCAGTTCGCCTTCTCTCTCCAAAGCCCATTGTTGTAAGACATCGAGGTACAATCGTGTTTGACCACTGTGGGCTGCAACATCTGCATATCGCTTCAAATCGATATTGCGCAACACACCGCCGTGATCATTCGCTTGGGCATATAAATCCAAGGCTGAGGCATCATCTCGAAGTGCATCGGCAGAAATCCGGGCACACTCTGCCCACAAATACTGCTGATCTTGTTTGTTTGATAACAATTTACTTTCTTGCAAAAACAGCATTCGCAGTTTGGTGTAGTGACTAACATCGCTCGAAGGCACATAAGATAGTTGTTCATGATCAACCAAACCATCCCAAGTGTCATCAATATCCAAAGAGGCTTCACCAGACTGGTCATGTTCAAGAGCAATAATATCGGTACTGTCCCTTTCAACATCATCGAAAGACATCTCCAATAAAGAATGATCATCCTGCTGAAAGTCAAGTGGCTGATTGGCGTTGTCGGTGCCATCCAATTGTTCAAGGGCAGCCAACAAGTCATCACTTTCAAAATCATCGTCGATAGACTGACCACGACCTGCCATATCATCTTCAACAAAAGGATCAGTCGAAAAATCCAAGTCTCCAAATTCGAGGATATCATCTTCGATTTGGGTTTCGGCAAACAAAGGCAGTGTATTTGCAGATGTAGAAGACTGTTCGGGGTCTTGGGTCGTTTCTGACTCTGGTAATGGCTCTCCAAGGTCCTCGGCAAACTCTTGCAACAAATCATCCATCACAGCGGGATCCGGAGAAGATACTGTTGTTTTTTTATTTCGAAATTTTGCGACCAATTCAATCTCTGGTGACTCTTCTTCAGAATCATCACTCAATGCATCCGACACATCTTCTTGTGCGTCCCATTCCTCGAGCAAGGCATCATATTCAGAGCGATTAAACACATCCGTTGCATCGGAGCCATCATCCAGTGCCATCTCAAGGTCCCCAACCTCTCCATCATATCCGAAATCTTCACTCGACTCTTCCTCTGAGTTGTGAACACTACCTGCATCAACTTGTTGATCGTTGTTCGAGTCACGAGATTGAGTACTGGTACTTGGAACAGATACCTTGGAAGGCACATCAGATGGCTGCGAAGAGAAAAAGCTTTCTTCCCAATCCTCAAAAATGCTGTCACTATCACTTTTTGTTTTTTTATTGTTTTCTTTTTTCGACATACGCAATCACTCTGTATTCATAAAATTCACTTATAGCATAACACAACAAAACCACATAAACCCACACAAGGTCGTGGTATCTTGATTGCCGGTTTGGAAAAATTGAAAATAACAAACAAAATCGGTTACATGACTGATGGTTGTATCGAGAATAAGACTAATAAATGGAGCTCTCATGAATATTGTAATCACAGGTGCTGGTGGTTTTTTGGGTTCACACTTGTGCGATTCATTGTTATCTCAAGGACATTCCATTATCGCTATCGATAATTTTTTAACGGGTCAACGTAAAAATATTACACGAATCCAAGAACGTTGGTCTGCTGAACGTTTTACCTTTATTGAAGCCGATGTCTGCTCTCCAATTGACTTTTTAGATGGTCAGCAAATTGATCAGGTTTACTATCTCGCCAGTCCAGCATCTCCCATCGATTACATCAAACTGCCACTGGAAACACTGTATGTTGGTTCATTTGGTTGTCGAAACTATTTAGAACTCGCCGAACGACACAATGCACGCTTTTTATTAACCAGTACATCAGAAGTGTATGGAGATCCAACGATCCACCCACAACCAGAAAGCTATTGGGGAAACGTCAATCCCATTGGACCACGTTCTGTGTATGACGAATCCAAACGCTATGCAGAGAGTTTGACGATGGCTTTTCACAACCATTGTCAGGTGGAAGTTCGTATCGCTCGTATTTTCAACACCTTTGGACCACGCATGCGACACGATGACGGACGGGTCATCCCAACCTTCATCAAACAGGCATTGTATAAGGAGCCTTTGACCATTTTTGGCGACGGTTCACAAACCCGTTCATTTTGCTTTGTCAGCGACCTCGTACGTGGATTGATAACCCTAATGAACAATCCCTTATCAATCGGTCCCTTTAACTTGGGCAATCCACACGAACTCTCAATGATACAACTAGCCAGTGAAATCAATCGGTTACTGAACAATTCAGGTAACATTGTTCATCAACCTTTACCGGAAAATGACCCTACCAGACGCCGTCCCGATCTCACCAAAACAAAATCCATCTTGGGCTGGCAACCAGAAGTCTCGTTTGCCGATGGCATTGCGAAAACTATCTCCTATTTCCAAGATGAACTAGGCTAAAATAGAAAAGTCCAAGTCCTCCAATCAAGAGTCTTGAACTTTCTGCTGTCCGAAATCTTTAATGGAAGCGCAAGGTCATCCCCATTTTTAATCCCAGAATCTGTTTTGAATACGGTGGACGTTCTGGGGGTCCACGAACATAAGGGTCCCCTTCTTTGTAATTGTCGTCCAACAAGACAGAACGCTCATATGGGGCTTGATTGAGCACATAGGTCCAAGGAAGTTCCAAGAACACACCTACAGGGCCAGCCGAATCAAAGGCGAGACCGCCACCTGTTGTAATTCCATAATGCATCCCACCCGGCTGATTACTATAATTGACGGTCGG
>CAKZLX010000101.1 GCA_937127265.1 uncultured Pseudomonadota bacterium | reverse complement strand
TTAAAGGCTTGAGAATTGATGGTCACCGAAAACAAGGTCGCATCCCAATCCCAGTTTCCGAATTGGGTGGGTTCCTCACCTGCACCCAGATTTTGAATCCCCAAAATGACATTGCTGCCAATGTTATCCAGTGTTCCATATTGAGAAGCAAAAAATATTTCCACCGTGTGTACATCGAGCGGATAGTCACCAGCATCAGGGGTGAGAACAGAGACCACACATTCGGGATACTCGAGCCAAGCAACCATATCTCCCAAACCAAAACTGTTGTTGGATGTATCGTTTTGCAACGTAATTTCAGTGGCTTCGGCACCCATTATCCAAATCATTGATAGCAACATCTGTGTCTCCTCGTTGAGCAAATATAGGGTAGTGTATCACTTTCCATTCCAAACGTTTTATAGGTTGAAAAACGGACCATAAAACCATAGATATCGCTCATGCCAAACCACTTATTGATAGATTTCGTGAGAATACTTCTCCTTCCACTCTTCCTTTTAGGGTGCACTGTGTCTCCTCCTCCAATGGATGGAGAGGTGATCTCGGGTCAATGGAATGGTCCTGCCAAAGACTTTCCGAAAACACTGACCTTGGGAATTGTCCCCCAACAAACACCCTTCGACATTGAAAATAACTGGGGACCATTGGCGGAATACATCACCGAAGAAACTGGCTATACGATTCACATCAAAACAGCATCGTCAATTCCAACCTTTGAAGAACGATGTGCGGAAGGTCGCTACGACATTGCCTATATGAACCCCTATCATTACGTGGTCTTTGCTGAAAACCCTCAGTATAAAGCGATCGCAAAACAAAAGAACCATCAAATCCAAGGTATTGTGGTCATGCGAAAAGATGCTGCTCAGACCGACTTCGAAACTTTACAAGGGCAATCATTAGCCTTTCCGTCCCCCGCCGCTTTTGCCGCCTCTTTACTCACCCGTGCCAAACTACACCAAGAAAATATTGCCTTCACCCCAGTCTATGTCCGCTCCCATGACTCGGTCTATCAAGCCGTCGCTTCAGGTCTATACCCTGCTGGTGGTGGCGTCAAAAGAACCTTCAAAGCCACATCTGAAGAAGTCCGAAATCAGTTACAAATTGCATGGACCACGAATAAATTCACCCCGCATGCCTTGGCTGTCCATCCACGGGTTCCCGATGCGGTTATAGAGGCTCTACAAGATGCACTTGGTAAACTCGACGACCCTATCGCCCATGAACCGTTACTCAAACCACTTCGCTTCAAAGGGTGGGAAGTTGCCAATGATACTGACTGGGATGATGTGCGACAACTTGAATTGAATGTTTTATTGGGAACTGGAACACCATAAATGAAACCGCAGACACTACCATCGTTGTATACCCGAATCGCTTTTGTCTTTGGCATTGCGATGATCGTCATCTCCGCCAGTACCATGTACATTTCCAGAACCACCCAGTTTTCCCACTGGGAAAATCTGGCCACCCAACAATACAGCAAAGTGGCCAGCGTTCTGCAAACCTCCAGTATCGATGCTATCATTGCCGAAGATATCAGTTTGTTAAGCAATTTGGTCCAAGAAATTGGCACTGGCGACCCCAATATTGCCTTGTTGGAAATCACCAACGATCAACAACAATTACTGGCAAAATGGGAAACTCCAAGGGCAAACCAGTCCGATTTATTGAGAATTGAACCGACACCCATCGTCATTCAAGGCAAGGTACAAGGACAGGTTCTCTTGGTGGTCGATATGTCCTACCAACACCAACAAATCAACCACTTTATCGTACGAAATTCCCTAATCGTTTTTGTCTTGTTGTTGCTGTTGTTTGTGGTGCAATTGATTTTGCTTCGGCGTGAGGCAATCCAGCCGATTCAGGCAATCGAACACAAACTGACCGAGATTGAAAATGGACACCCCAGCCCCAGCATTGTCGGACACAGCAAGGAAATCGTTCAACTATCCTATGCGCTCAATCGGGTGGCCCAAACCCTTCAACAACGTCAAATCGCCCAAAATGAAGCCCGTGCCCAATTGGAAAGTCTCAATCGTGCCTACGTTCGCTTTGTACCAGCGAAATTCCTACGACAATTGGGCAAGACCAACATCACCAAAGTTGAACTGGGGGATTATCAGTGTACCAACATCACCATTTTGTTTTCCGACATTCGCAATTTCACCACCATGGCAGAAAACATGAGTGCTTCGGATACCTTTATGTTTCTCAATCAATACCTTGCCAAACTGGGTCCGGTAGTCCGAGAACACAACGGTTTTATCGACAAGTACATCGGTGATGCCATCATGGCGATTTTCACTTCCACCGATGATGCTGTCAATGCGGGACTGGCTATGCTGAGGGCGTTGGATGAATTCAACGCTGAATATGCAGACAATGCGATTCGAATTGGTGTCGGATTACACACTGGTGAGGTAATGTTGGGAACGATCGGTGAAACCTTTCGTATGGAAGGGACAGTAATTGGAGATACGGTCAACTTGGCCGCGCGTTTAGAAACTTTAACCAAAACCTATGATACCCCTTTCTTGATTTCCGAGACCGTCAAGGACACCTTGTCAAATCCAGAAACCTATACCATTCACTTTGTCGA
>CAKZLX010000100.1 GCA_937127265.1 uncultured Pseudomonadota bacterium | reverse complement strand
GTTTTGGAATCATTGGTCGCTTGAAAGCCAAAGGTGAGGATC
Source organism: uncultured Pseudomonadota bacterium (assembly GCA_937127265.1). GTDB lineage: Bacteria > Myxococcota_A > UBA796 > UBA796 > UBA796 > CAJWHX01. The sequence continues at coordinate 4,599 of CAKZLX010000100.1, read as the reverse complement.
ACTGCCATTGTGGTAAACGGTGCGGAGGCAAAGGTCCAGGTCAAATAGGTGTTGGCCATCTGTTGGACGACCATCGATGGAGAGTCGCCCATCAGGGTGAGGGTCAGAAACTCTTTGCCGAGAATACCGCCGATACTCAGTAGTACGCCTGCCAAACCAGCGACCAATAAAGATGAACTGAGAACCCGATTGGCGCTTTGAAGGTCTTTGGCACCAACTGCTCGTCCCAAGATGGCTAGCATACCAATGCCGAAAGAGCCAAAAATAGAAAAAGTAGTCCAACTAATCGGACCGATGACCTGCATCGAGGCCAAGGTGTCAGGGCTATACCGTCCCAAAATAAGACGATCGGTGAACATGATGATCGTACCCAAAAATCCAGAAATCAAAATTGGCCAAGCCAGTGACAGTATCTCTTGACGCAGTGTATTTGGCTCGGAATTATCGGTGTTCATTGCTTTGGTGGAGGATGAACGGTGATGGGGTCATTCAGGGCAACGGTTCCACCGTGGAGAACACGTAGGTAGACCCCTCGTAGGTTGAACTGTTTGTGCTGTAGACAAGTTTGAAAAGCAGGATGACCGAATCGTAGCCGAAATTTTGAACATGGTAAGTGTGGTTCGGCAGTAACCTCCAATACACAGTCGCCAATCGATAAGCGTGACCCCACTGGAAGGACACTTTCTGACATGTTTATATCCAAGAACAGGGCATCTCCAAACAAGGTGAGGGATTGGGTGTTGGCTATCCATCGCGCCACCTGACTATTCATCGCAGCGATTTGTTCGTTGAGTGAGCGATGTTCATCCAAATGCCAACGATCTTCGATGACACCGAGGGTTGGATCCAGCGTCAATGTGGGTGGGCTGATCCTCGAACCATCGGTTTGCCGAGCCACCAAGTATGCTACGGTATTGGTATAGGTGAGGGTGTCTTGCTTTACGAGATGGGTATCAACTTCACTTTGGGTGAGGTGCTTGTTGGTATCAATCGAGGGTTCGTTTGGACGAATAAGACTCATACTGTCTTGTTATCTCGTTTGAGAGAGAAGTGGTATCCATTTATGGTTTCGGAAACCAAGGGAAGAATGAGGGGGTCCGTCGAATATAATCCGCATATTTGGGTCGTCTTTCACCAATGTCTTTTTCCAACAGTGCCACCCCAGATATCTTGAGTAGCAAAAATGTCATCACCAATGGAGATAAGAAAATCCACCACGAGCCAGTGCCAGCAAAGCCGATACAACCAAAACCCCACCACAAAACGGTATCCCCAAAATAGTTAGGATGACGAGTATACCGCCAAAGTCCGGTATCCAAAACGCCATTGGGCTTACCTTTTGCCAGAAATTGACGCAGCTGCCAATCCCCTACGACTTCAAAAAATAGACCTATACCCCAGAATAGGATGCCTACACTATCGAGCCAAGTGAAGGGCAGGGTACTGCCACCCAGTCGTTGTGGCATCCCCACAAACCAAGCAATCAACATTTGAAAGAAGAAGACCGTGAAGAAACTGCGCCACCAAAAGTGCTCACCGTGATTGGCACGCATGGCTTGGTAACGTCTATCTTCAGGTTGATTGTGGTTTCGTATCCCCAAATAAATAGAGAGTCGTAGTCCCCAAATCCCTGTGAGTATCATCAAGAGTAGGGAGCGCTCGGTGGGTTGCTGGAAGTAGGCAAAGCAACCTTGAATGACAAAAAACAAACCCCACATCAAATCGGCAATACTGGCATCTTTGAGTTTGAGACTGAGTAGCCACAACAGAGAGGTACAACCAAACAAGATCAGAAATATCATCATGCGGTTGGTCCGATGACCTGTTGGCGTAGGACTGAGGCATTAGGTAAGGAAGTGCGACCATCGAGGAGATGTTGTTCAATGTCCGATTCGGTGTATTGATGGGCATCATACAAGACCACACAAGAGGTATCGCCCGTTTGAAGAAAGGTGGTTTCTCCCAATTCGGTGTAGCGGGTGGCACCAATACTGATGCAGATTTGATTTGGAAAATCAACGGCCTGAAGGTACTGATGTACATTTTCCAAAGGACCGTGATCTTGTTGGTGGTTGAGTTTTTCTACCAGCCAATCGAGCAAGGTGTGATGAAAGTAGGAATAGTCTTTGACCCAAGATGTTTCGCCATACTTCTGTAATACACCATCTCTTAAGAGATAGCAGCCAAGTTTGAAACGATCCAGTGTGCCGTTTGCCTCAAGGTTGTCGAGAGCAATACCCGTTTGGGCAATGCCTTTGCTATCGGCTCCCCAGTTCTTTTTTTCCGATATCTTTTTGGCTCCAGGTCGACGAATCGAGCAATCGTTGTGGGCAAATGCTTGTATTGGTTGTAGGCAAACAATTTGAGAATCTTGGTAGGTAACCTCAAAAAGAATCGACACCTCAGGCTCGATTTGGTGGTTTTCAGTATGGTTGAATAACTGGATAGTGTCGTTTGAATAGGGATTGTTGGCAAGATAGGGATGATTGAGATTGGGTATATAAAAAGGAAATATTCCTTTGGGAGCATTGGCGTCTTTGGTGGAAACGGTCACAAAATCGGGCGATTCACCAGCTTGTTCCAAGTGTCCTGTAAAGTTTCCGGCTACCCCAAAGCCCGGTATGATTGTCCAGTTCATATCGCTCTCCTCTGTACAATGACCTGTATAGCCAAGTGTAGTCTGTTGAGAACACAAGTCCACTGAAAGAGCATGTTTGTCTGGATTAGTCAGAGTAGTCTGTAGATGCCTCAGTCGATGTGTTGGTCGATTTTGATGTACTGCGCCACAACCAAAAGACAAAAGCAGGAATGACGATGCCCAAAAAGAAAAAAGGAACCGCCATTAATAACAAGGACCCTTCAGAACCATCTGCGAGCGTCAACAGTTTAGATAGGGTGGACATAGGCGTTTCAGTAGACATGACGATACTGTATAAATTTTAGAGAATGTTGGCAATCTATAAACAACAGTTTGGTACAAATTGTGCCTCAGATTTGGTATTCTGTTTACAAGTTACCAAGAGGAGCGGAAATGAAAGTTTGTCACCGTTGTCAAAGTCACATTGTGGATACAGATTGTCCCCATTGTGAAGCCCACCCAACCATCGTCAAAACCCCAACGATTGCCCTCAGTGTTTTATTGGGTGTTGGATTGACTGCCTGTGAATCACCACAAGCCTTGTATGGTGTGCCTTATACCGACATCGATCAAGATGGTTTCGAGGACTATGAAGATTGTGATGATCAAGACCCTTATACCTATCCTGGTGCGGCACTTGAAGACTCGGAAACGGCTTGTATGACCGACTTTGATGGCGATGGGTATGGAGATGCCAATCCTGCCGAAGGGGTAGAGGCTGGTACCGATTGTGATGATGCCGAAGCTACAGTCAATCCTGCCAATGAGAATTGTGACTAATTCTTTATAGCTCTCTTTTGTGTATATTATGTAACAAGTGTTACATAATAGTTTTTATCCAAAGGTTCTCGATTATACTTCCACTATACACAGAGTGTAGGAGTGGATCATGTTATTGTCGTTGTTGTTTGCTTGTGGTGTTGGAAACCAAAATCAAGAGTTGTCGGCCAGTAGTTCGGTGGCCAAGTCCTTTGTGGGGCGACAAACCGAGTCTGAAAATTCTTCTGATAATCCGGTTCAAGAACCACTGGAAACCGAACCGATTTCTAGTGAAGAGGTCTTGTTGTGTGACGGTGGGTATGTTTCACTAGAAGGCATGCGCATGATGCAAAGTTTGGCTGATGCACAATCTGATGACGACATGTATGATACTTATTCGCGCATTGTTGGTGTGGCCGAACTATTTGAAGACTGTCATGATTCTTGGGGGCTCTTTCCAACCATCTACAAACACATCACCGCCAAAGGGATTGAAGCCATTGAGGATGGTGCTTTTGAAGATCCCGTTTGGGCTGAGGCTTTGATCGTTGATTTTGCTGCCCGATATTTTGACAGTTTGAATGCCGTATTGACCCGTTCAGAAGCCTCTTGGGCTTGGGAGCGATACTATGAACTGGCCGATCGTTCCGATGTATCTCAAACTCGATCGGTGATGATGGCGATGAGTGCTCACTTGGTTCTGGATTTACCAAAAAGTCTAGTAGCAGTCGGTACAACCGAAGATCACAAGGATGATTTTATCTTGTTTGGTGATGCTGTGATTGAGGTGTCCGACGATCTGATTGCCGACTTGAAACGCCATTACAACACCGATGCCGAAGACATTTTGAATGGGTTCTTCCTTGGGGATTGGGTGGACGGTGCGTTTGGCTCTGATACCATGATCACCTTGTCTTTTCAAACAATTCGTACCAAAGCATGGAATAATCGATGGTATATGCAAACGGGTATGGGGTGGGTTGCCGATGCTGAAATCTATACCTCATTTTGGACGATCGATGCGGTCTTACGTACCTTAGATGGGGCTGGGATCATCGATTAAACTGCGATGAACTGACATGTAAAGCAAAGTTGGCTTGGAAGGTTCTCAATCAAAATATTGTTAGATGGTGGTCTTCGTTATCGAATTAACTGTGTTAAATCTACTTATGGTTGGAGGATGAGTTGAATTTTCAATTGTT
>CAKZLX010000099.1 GCA_937127265.1 uncultured Pseudomonadota bacterium | reverse complement strand
TTGCTTTGGGGAATGCGCGATATCCTTGATAGATTCCTTTACAGGTCGCCCAGACTGCTTCGGTGGTATTGGATTGCGGTATTCGACTGTCTTGTAAACTATGTCTATATCGATGTAAAGAGGCGAGTGGTGCGAGTAAGATCATCCATACTGGAAGGTTGTGGAATTTACTTTGAATTCGATGACTTTCTACCCAAGAGACTTTTTGGGCAGAGTATCGCTCGTAAGAACCACCCCAGCGATGGATAATCACCGCTGAATGAACACAAAAAATATCGACGCCACACCGTATGGCCCGCAGTGCGTAATCTAGATCCTCACCAAATGGAGAAAGTGAGACATCCATTGTTTGCAACATCGGGTGCTGATAGACATGTTCAGGTAACCAAAAGGCGGCTCCCGAAAAGCATAGTCGTGAAGACAAGCCTTTTTTAGATGGTCTCTGATAACGATCGCAGGCAAAATTACTACCATCGATGCCAACATAATGACCACTGTTTTCAATTAATGGTTTGTGATCTTGGTCGGTTTGCAACCAGATTTCAGGTTGTAAAATGGCTTTGGGGTATTGTTCAGCTTTTTCAAGCAACTGTACAAGACAGTTTGGTTCGAGGCGAGTATCGTCATTCAAGATAAAAATGGTGCCACTTGCCTGAGACAATATCCAATTGACCGCGGCGGCAAAGCCACAATTGTCTTCCAGCCAGTGGTAGTGAATGGGGATCGTATTTTCCCAAGCAGGTAGATTTTGACAACGATCTTCATGAGAGTGAACAATCCAGATTTCTCGACAGAACACTTGCTGTTTAAGAATCGAATCTACACAGGTCCATGCCATTTCATTTGCATGATGGGTAATGATCGCAACAATGGGTAGTGACCGAGACATACTATTAGTCTAGCCAACTACCCACTGTGAAACAACGTATGGCGATGGAACCGTTACCGATTACATCTTGGAAATGTGGTTATTTCTTCTTTTTTTCGCCACGAATGATTGATCGTTGATTGGCTTGTAAGACCTTCTTGCGTAAACGGATGTGATTGGGGGTGATTTCCACCAATTCATCTTCAGCAATGAAGTCCATCGCACTTTCCAAAGAGAGTTTAATGGGTGGTGCCAAAATTAGTTTGGTATCAGCACCGGCAGAACGAATGTTAGTCAATTGTTTGGCACGAACCACATTGACATTCATGTCATTGTTTTGTTTGGCAATTCCAATGATCATACCTTCGTAAACTTCTTCACTATTTCCAACGAACATTTTTCCCCGTTGTTGAAGGTTAAATAATGAGTACGCAGTTGTAACCCCTGCACGGTCAGCGACCAGAGAGCCGTTATGACGGAAGGCAATTGTACCAGCGTAGTCATCCCAGCCATCAAAGAGACTGTTGACGATCCCTAATCCACGAGTAGCATTTAGGTATTCTCCACGGAAACCAATCAACCCACGGGCAGGAATTCGATACACAACATTGTAGCGACCAGAGTCGTTGAGTTTCATGTCTACCAGACTTCCACCACGCTCATTCATCTTTTCTGAGATGGCGCCCATGTTTTCTTCCGGGAAGTCAAGAGTTGCTAGTTCGTAGGGTTCGAGTATACGGCCATTTTCCTCACGGGTTTTGACTTCGGGTTTGGAGATACACATTTCAAAACCTTCACGACGCATCTGCTCAATCAAAATCGCCAGTTGCAATTCTCCACGACCAAATACCCGTAAAGCATCCGAATTTTCAGTCTCTTCCAAGCGAATCGATACATTGTGTAGTGCTTCTTTGTGCAATCGTTCACGAATCTGACGACCGGTAACGAATTTTCCATCATTGCCACTGGTAGGAGAGTTGTTGGTTTGGAAGGTGATCCCAATGGTTGGCTCATCGACCACCAAGCGAGGCAGGGCAATTGGATCGACAATGTCAGAAACGGTATCCCCAATGTTAATGGCATCAATACCGGCCAAACATCCGATGTCACCAGTGGTGAGTTCATCGGTTTCTACCCGTTGTAATCCTTGATAGGTGAACAGTTGGGTTAAGCGTACTTGTTTGCTGAAACCATCGCCAAGTACCATTGCCGGTTGCCCTTTTTTCAAGGTGCCATTGAACAAACGACCAATGGTAAGGCGACCCAAATATTTGTCATATCCCAACTGGGTGATCAAAAATTGTGGAGTGGCGTTTGCATCAAAATCCGGTGCGGGCACATGTTCAATGATACCATCAAAGATAGGACGCAAATCGCCTTTTTCCAAAGAAAACTCGGTGTGTGCATATCCATCGCGGGCGCAGGCGTAATAGACGGGGAAGTCGGCCTGTTCATCGGTGGCATCAAGTTCAACAAACAAGTCAAAGATTTCACTATAGACTTCATCGGCGCGTTGATCAGGGCGATCGATTTTGTTGATACAAACCAATGGATGTAATCCTTGCTTCAAGGCTTTACCCAAAACGAAGCGGGTTTGTGGTAAGGGGCCTTCTGCAGCATCCACCAGCAACAATACACCATCGACCATTTTCATGATTCGTTCTACTTCAGCACCGAAGTCAGCGTGTCCTGGGGTGTCGACGATGTTAATTTTCACACCGTTGTAATGTACTGCCGTGGGTTTTGAGAGGATGGTAATTCCACGTTCACGTTCTAAGTCCATCGAATCCATGACCCGATCTTCTACAGTTTGGTTTTCACGAAATGTACCTGCTTGTTTGAGAAGGTGATCGACGAGGGTTGTCTTTCCATGGTCAACGTGTGCGATGATTGCGATGTTACGAATGTTGTCTTGTGCCATTGTGTTCCCTTTTGAGATGAAAAATGGGCACAATATAACCCAAACTCTCAAAAAGTCTTCCCTAAAGACCTAGTTTTCGGTGACATTTCCTTGACGGTGAACATTGTGCAACGTTTATCTTCTGGCCGTTGGAAAGTTTTGGCAGACTCAATATAAGAAAATCCCAACTGACCTCAAGTGGTACCAATTGTCTTTACAAAATTTGTTCAGCGCACCAGTACACAATTGAGGGGTTTTATTCAATGTAATATGCCTTGATTTAGGAGAAACGATGTCATCTCTTCGTAATATCACTTGCGACAATTGCTCTCAAAGTTATCCGATTGACTTTACAAGATTAAAAAGAGAACGTAATCGCATCACCTGTCGTCGTTGCCAACACAAGATTGTCTTCTACAAAAGCAAATATGAAGAACCGTTGAATGAACAGGCGGCAGTCGATCATGCAGATGAAAAAACATTGGTTGAAGAAGAACGTAGGCCACATCCAAATAGAGCCAAACAGTTTGATACAGACCCACCCACGGCGGTGTCCTCTTCTGTACCACCTGCATTCGACCAAAAGGAAACAACCGATCCAACTATTCGTCGAGATACCCCAATCTACACCAAGCCACCGGTCAAATCCACCTCAACTCCTGTCAAAAGTACCAGTCCGTATGCTGCCATTGAAGATTCTTTGAAACAAGACAAAGTGCCTTCATCCTCTGTTTCATCTGTTTCCACAAGTCGTTCAGACACTTTGGGGTTGCGTGCAGGGTTGCAACTGTGTGCAGGGATGATGGTCTTGGGTCTATTGGCCTTGGCAGGAATGCATTTTGCCTCCGGTACCGTTGCGGACCTCTCTTTTATATTGGGATCAAGTGCATTAACGCTAGGTGCTTTGTGGTTGGTCACCGGTGATTTTGGTTTTGGGCGGTCAAATTTGGGTGTTTCCATCGGTGGGGCAAGTGTTGTCGCTATCACTACTGGTGCCTTGACCTTTTCTAGTGCGTCTGATCCATCAGAAAATAATGGTGGTAATGATCCGATTGTCGAGGTTTCTGCAGAAGACATTTTTACACCGCCTCCTGTGGAGTCCAAGTCCGAAGATGTGGATGTTGATACCAAGGAAGTCAAGACCACAACAAAACGTGTAACGTCAACCAAAAGATCATCCTCTAAGAGTATGGGACCGAGTACAGC
>CAKZLX010000098.1 GCA_937127265.1 uncultured Pseudomonadota bacterium | reverse complement strand
CAATACCCGAACCTCAACATTGGGAAAAGCATCATCTTCAAGAAGATCGTCTTCTTCTAAAATATGCAATTGAGACCGCAGTGTGTCGCGAAGCGTATCACTATCTGAGTCTTCTTGTGTTTGATCATGAACCTTTGCCACATCATTTTCCACGGATTTTGCCCCCTCCAATATCTCAATATTGGGTTCATGGGCATCGACTCCAATGTTGGGGAACCACAATCCCATCGAATCTCGTAGGGCTTCTTTCATCGCCTCTTTCGATTCATCATCCATATCAACAGACCCATCCAATTCTTTGAGAATCTTATCAATGAAGAAGTTATCTTCGGGTGGACGTTTGGACATTGCGCCTCCAAATGAATACACACACTATCATGCCTACGCAGTCTAACATATCTCCGTGGCTCAAACCACTCAACGACCTGTTTCATCAACCCAGTAGCAAGGGTTTTCACCGTCTGAATTGGGCGGTATGGACATTGGTCATTCTATCGATTGGTTTATTATTTGGAACCCTCTATTTGGGAGAGAAACACCCATGGGTGCCGCTACTTGATCGCCTTGACAACGTTTTAATTTGGTTGTTTGCGATTGAGTATATCTTGCGGGTCATCTCCTACCACCCACCTCGCATTGATGTGATCAAACAATCTCAGGGACAACAATTACGTACGCAATTGGTCGATCGAGCCATCTTTGCGATTCGACCCTTAAATCTGATTGACCTGATTACGATTTTGGGGGGAACACCAGCCCTACGAGCACTACGTATATTCCGCATGCTCAAACTCTTCCGAATTATACAGTCGTTTGATCTTTTACAATACAGCAATCCTTTCTATGGACTGCTCGATGGCTATGAAAAGAATCAACTGCTCTATGCCTTTGGATTCTTCACCCTCATGGTTTCCACGACTTTGGGTGGAGTATCCATTTACATGGCAGAATTGCACATCAATGACAATATCAACACACTGTCTGATGGATTGTGGTGGGCATTGGTCACCCTGACCACGGTTGGCTATGGCGACATCTCCCCTGTGACACCGTTGGGGCGCATCGTCGGTGGTGCACTAATGATTGTCGGGATGTTTACACTTGCCTTGTTTGCTGGGATAGTTGGACAAACATTACTTTCATCGGTTCTCAGTTTGAGAGAGGAGCAATTTCGTATGAGCGGTACCATGAAACACTTGGTCATCTGTGGCTATTCACCGGCCTCAAGACTACTCTTGGACACCTTAGAAGAAGAGTTCCAGTTTAAAAACAACAACCTCAAACCGATCATCTTTGCCCCATTTCCTAGACCTCCTGACATTCCAGTTACCTTTGAATGGATTGAAGGCGATCCCACCAAAGAATCACAACTGGGAAAAGTCCGTCTGATGTATGCAGAAGCCTGTATTGTGGTCGCCGATCAACATGAAAGCCCACAAAATGCCGATGCACGAACCATTTTGACCGTGTTTACCATGCGATCTTACTTGGCCAAAGAAGAGGTCGCCAAACAACGACAATCGCCCTTGACAATTGCGGTTGAAATTTTAGAAGCTGAAAATGTTGAACACGCCAAAACAGCTGGTGCAAACGAAGTCATCGCTTCAACGCGGGTTGGATTCTCGATGATCAGTCACGCTGTGATGCAACCAGGCAGCGCCAATATCCTCCACACCATTTTGACTGCCACCGAACAAAACCTCTACCTGACCAGTCAAATCGACAATTACCCTTTTCCAAAAACATTTCACCAAGTCCAACAAGACCTCCGACAACACTATGGCATCTTGGTGATCGGTATTCACAGTGACGGCACTGATCATTTAAACCCAGCAGACGATATGATCGTACAAGCCAGCGATCGGGTAATTTATTTAAGTGATACACCAATTACTGCCCCATATCCCCCCCTAATACCTTCCCAACCATGAAAGTATCCTTGGAAGATTGAATTCAAGTCGAAAAAGGGCTACAGAATACCCAGTTTTCATCCTTTAAATTCTGAACCATAAGGAGGCCATTATGGCACGAGGCTTATACTTTAGCGAATACAATGTCGGTGATTCTTTCACCACTATCCGACGTACAATCACCGAAACAGACGTGGTCATGTTTGCCGGACTCTCAGGCGACTTCAACCCATTGCACACCGATGCCGTCTTTGCCGAAAGCACACCATTTGGACAACGCATTGCCCACGGTATGTTGGTGGCCAGCATCTCCACTGGACTGTCCCAAACCCTTGGTATCTTTGAAGAAACTACCATTGGTCTGTTACAACAATCCTTCAAATACACCGCTCCCACATTTTTTGGAGACACCATTCATTTAAAAATGACCGTCGCCAATGTCAAACCATCATCCAAAGGCGGAAAAGGCGTGGTCACCTTTGATACTGAAATTATCAAGCAAGATGGTACTGTGGTCAATCAAGGACAATGGGTAGTGATGTTCAAAGACAAGAAATAATCTTGCACTTATCAACAGTCGTCACGTGCTTGATGAGCAATTGGTCACTCTGATTGTTCACCAAGCACTGTCAATTGCATTGGTGTGGTTTCATTGCCTGACCAATCCCACACAACCGCCCAAAAGGCAAATTCGGACAACTGACGACAGGGCAACGATGGATACTGCTCGGCGTGATAGGAATAAATGCACTCTTGTCCATCACAATACAACACATCAGAAGCAATCAGTTCATCCGTTTCCAAACTGTAAGCAAACCATTCTCCTTCCTTGAGGTCAGACAGTCCCTGCGGGTCATTGGCGATGACATTAATGTAGGTCAAGGTCACTCCTGATACACCGGTGGTACAGTACACTTCACCATTTTGAATGATCGGCTCGGTCGCTCCCGGTTCCCATTCGTAATCCGATACAGCATCCCCACTTTGTTTTGCCGTTCCGGGTGTACAACCCAATAAACCAACCATTGTCATTCCAATTACTCGATGCATACAACCTCCTTGATGACACCAGTATGACAGAAGATAACCCACAACAAAAGCCCCACTGTCTAAAACAATGAGGCTTCTTTTTGAGATTGTCAATACATTGCATTGACGATCTGTTGGATTATCCGAAGATTAAGACTCTTTTTGGATGGTATAGCCAGTATTGACCAATTCGGTTTCCAACTTTGTAGCGTCAATTTTCTTCTCGTCGTAGGCGACTTCCACTTTTCCAGTTTGGTAGTCCACAGCACTCGCCAAAACACCATCAACGGCATTTAAGTGCTTTACAACTTTGTCAGAACAAGAACCACACGTCATGCCGTCTAACATAAATGATGCATGTGCACCTTCAGTAGCAGCTACTTTGGCAGCGGCCTCTTGGAATGCAGCAGCATCTGCCATTGGACAAGCGTCGGCGGTTTGAAGGGTGGCGAACCCAAGAGTCAAGGCCATCAATACGGTACGAATCATGATTACTCCAGATGTTTATTGAAGGTTAATGGTTAAATCCTGTACATCAATTGTATCTGATGTTAGAAAAATGCCAACACATCTGTACTCTTTTTTCTATTTTGATTCAACTCTTGGATTTTCATGCTGTCTTCTGTGGTGAAACATCTCTGTGTAGGCGTCGATGACACAACGCATCAACATCTGGTCGACTCTGTAGATGGCACCGTTCTCACGGGGTCTAGTGATTACCCCATTCTCTACCAGCAAATCCTAGAACAATGGCCACACTCCATCATCATCAATAGTCATGACCAGAACTTTTCTGCCGACTGGTGCTTTCGATTGCGCTCAAAATTTGCGGTGGCCGAGATCCCACTGGTTGTCATTTTACACCAGACCGATTCTGAACTGGAAGAACAACTCTCCCTCTTGCCAAGACTGAGTGTCTTTCACGCCCATGAAGAGAACTTGGATACCTTGACCATGTTTGTCGAGATGCTGGTTGATGAATATACCCGCGATCCCTTTTATGAGAAACAACCCAATTTACAGACCATTCATCGAATCAGTCAAATCTGGATCAAACAACAAAGCGCTCAAATCACCTATGGTCGCCTCAACGATACAGGCGATTGGACCTCTGGTTACCGACTGGTACTTCATCGTGGTGGCGTCATTGATACTGCCGGCATCGAAAAGTTAACCCAAGCCCTGTGTGATCCGCACCCAACCATTGTTCAAACAGATCACAACCAAATGGGAGACTGGCTTGGGGTCGGTGAGGCACTCTACCTTGCCTTGACGCAAAGTACCAGACCAGGTTTTTTACGTTTACGACAATGGTACAGCTTACAACCAAATGGTGCCCAAGCCGATGTCGCCAAAGACCTTCCCCTTTCCTTACCCACCCGCAAATTACTATTTGCCAAACACACATCGACTGAGAGTATTGCACAGAGACTACGGAATCTAGAGATTCGAAGTATGCAAGTAGAAACGGAACTGGAAATATTGGTGCGTTTGGGACTCTACCTCATTTCTCCAACCGATCATCATGACCCACTCATCAGCACCGGTAAAACACCGACTTTGCCAGAAGTACCACCCACCCGATGGCCAGCATTTATTAAGCAAACCCGTCTCGACATCTGGCAACAAATACACAGTTCCAACCTATGGGATCGATTTCATTGGAACTGTGAAACAACCATCGAGGCACAATATACCCAAACACTGAAACGCTTACAGGACATTGAACAATCTGACAGTTTGACCAACGCCAACGCTCGACGTGATTGGCACCAAATCTACGATATCCTAGGTCATACCAAAAATGTCTTACAACGGTGGGAACATGTCTGGATCGCATTGGGAGGTCTTGATGACAGTGAACAACTTATTTTCTCTACGGCCCTTGATACTTTGAAACTCCAACAATATGAACGCGCAAACCAAATACTAAAGAAACAAGAGCATCCTCTCCTTCAAGGATTACAGACTTGGACCGCCAGTATTGTTGACCACCAGCACAAACAACCTCATTCCGTTCGCACTCACCTCATGAACCTTGATTCAATTCTTTGCTCGATACCCCATCCCTTACCACTCTTTGAAGCCTACAAGACTGTTATGTACATGATGCTCGAACAATGGTCTATGGCGAAACGACAAGCCCACCAACTGCCCAATTCCCATCAAACACGTGCCTTACAAAATGCCATCCAGAAACGACAGATCTCGCAGCACCTTTGGGTATTTCGGGCGTGGTAAACGTCTTACGCTGATTCGACAAAACGTGGGATTCGAACCCAAAATATACTGCCCTTTGGCTCTGCTGATCGCACCCCCACATCGCCATTCATCACCTCCACCAAGTGGCGGACAATCGAAAGCCCCAAGCCAGTACCTCCTTCTTCTCGACTGCGTCCCTTGTCTACGCGATAAAAACGTTCAAACAAGCGCTGTTGGTGTTTGGGAGCGATACCTTGTCCATTGTCTTCGACTTCAATCATCACATCTTGATTGATCAATCGTGTCCGAATCACAATCAGTGATTTTGGTGGGGCATATTTGATGGCATTGCTCACCAGATTGGTCAATACCTGCTCCATCGCCTGTGCATCGACAACAGCAAATGTATCGATGGGAATATCAATCTGCAACGATTGTTTTTTGTTGTTGGCAAGGGTTTGCAAAGTATCACAGACCCGTTCTACAATCGGCAAGAGTCTAAGGCGTTGTAAACTGAGTTCCATTTCTCCGGCCTCAATCCGCGACAAATCCAACAACCCGTTGACCAGCAGACTGAGTCTTTCGGCATTGCGATGAATCGATGGGATAAACATTCCCTCCGTTGGCCCATCCAACAAGGCCTCGGTATTCATCAGAATCGTGGTAATTGGTGTACGCAACTCATGAGAAATATTGGCAATAAAGTCTCTGCGTACCCGTTCTAACTGTCGAATGGTGGTAATATCACGGACCACCAAAATTGCACCTCCATTGTCCAAGGGCAATCCGACCATCTCCAAGTATTGGCGTGTGGGCTTCTGTCGTCGGTACCATGTCACTTCCGTTTCGGTGCCTTCTAATGTTTTCCGAATCGCTTTCATCGCTTTTTTGTGCAGTTGCAAACTCTCCACATTGGTGGTCAGACCAAATGCGGTATCAATCTCCAAGAGCGTAAAGGCGCGTTGATTTTGTAACAGGATTTCACCTTCGTTGGAGATGAGCAGTACACCTTCTAAAATCCGATCCAGAATCAGATTCATGGTCTCAAACTCTTCCCAAACCTGTAACACTCGTTGCAACACATCACTGGGAGATTGAGTACCAATGCTTAAAGAGGGTGGCAAACGTTCAATGATTTGATCGATCGTTTCATTGCGAATACTTTCTGGTTTGGTTCGAATCTCGCGTCGAGCAAGAAAGAACACACCAATCACCAAGATACTGGTTGCAACCCATCCCCAAATCGGATCTGCAGTCTGTACCACAACCGTCTGTAGTACCAACCCCACACACAAAGCAATCCAAGATTTAGGGGGTCGCATCTTGGGTAAAACGATAGCCAACACCACGAATGGTTTCGATATAACCAGCACCTGTTTTGATCTTTTGCCGCAACCGTTGTACGTGCTTATCAACTGTTCGGGTATTCATATTGGGATCCATTTCCCATACATCTTCAAGTAGTTTCTCACGCGTCTGGACAACACCTTTTCTTTCAATCAACAAGGCTAGCAGTTTAAACTCTAAAGCCGTCAAGTGCGTTTCCTCACCATCAATCCACACTCGATGAGCAGCTCGATCAACCTTGAAGATCGCAGATTCCAAGATGGTGACTTGGTGACTGTCTGACAGTTGTCGTCGAAGAAGGGCTTTGATTCGCAACATCAGTTCACGACTGGAAAAGGGCTTCACCACATAATCGTCAGCCCCAACCTCAAATCCGACCACCCTGTCCATTTCTTCCCCCTTAGCGGTCACCATGATGATTGGTAAGGATGACAAGGTTGCATGCGTACGAATGAACTTACAAACCTCAATACCAGACATATCGGGAAGCATCAAATCCAACAAGACCAGTGAAACCTTGGTTTTTACTGTATTGTCTTGGAGTATATCGAGTGCCTCTTGCCC
>CAKZLX010000097.1 GCA_937127265.1 uncultured Pseudomonadota bacterium | reverse complement strand
AATACAATGCTGTCCTAGCAATAGAGCATTTTATCACCCCCTGCCTATTCATGCTCTCTAAAGATGATCCGATAACACTTCTGGAGAACGCTCTTGAACTCAGCCCCTATTCGCAGTTTAAAGGCCTTTCTTACAGACGAGTAAGTTTGAAAAATTACTTCAAACCAATCAATCTGTTCAAAATGATGTGTTGAACGGCTGTTGATTATTTTTGGATGATTTTTGTTTGAATATTTGTATAGTTTTGTGCGGAAAGAGATGATGTCAAAATTATTGGTTCTACTTCGGTATCGTTGAACCCAATTTGTTCAAAACGCAATTCCTCACTCATACCACAGTCGACAAAATATTTTGAATTCAACAGTGTAGGGTTCTGAATCCAAGATTGTTCGACACGTTGTTTTAATCGAATGTCCTCAACCAAGATGCTATTCTGTCGAATCAAAGTGTCACGTTGACCAGGATTCAACCCTTTCAGATGTAGTCCGCTTAGAACCACATAGACTCGACAATCCGCTACTTTTCGATTTGTAAACCCATTTTCAATCGTAGACCAATCTGCAATGATGGTGTGTACACCTTGTGTAAACTGATACTCGAAGAACAACTGATACTTATCGGGTGATACGGGGATTTTATTGTTAAACAATTCAAACGTTGGTCGAGCAAAGGGATATACCAAAATATGATTCCGATAGACGATTGCATCTTTGATTATCAATTCGTATCCAATAGGTTCATTTTCATCGTCAACGAGCTCCTGATTTTGAATAATTTCTGCTAATTGCTCGGTACCAAAATCGAAAAAATGCGTAGCCAACTTCGCTTCCTGAATCGAAAACACATATTCATTGTCTCTAATTTTTCGAAAGGGCACCCTCTTGTTATCTCGAAATCGTCTTGGCAAGCAGAAGTCAAAATTTGGATTCAATAACAACTCTTGTATGATACGGATCCCCGTAAATGCACCTTCTTCATCCTCAACCATCGCTTGAAGAGGATATGCTGTAAAACCCTCGACATTCCGAATTTCTTGTTGATCCGCAAACAAATACAATGGCGTTCCGAGAGTCGGATGCGTGGTTTCCTGATACAGTGGTTTGGAAATAAACACAGAGTATCTCCAAGAAGAGGTTTCACTCAATCGAAACATTCTAATATATGTTCGAACAATCTCATCTTGTTGCACTTCAACCCCAACATCTTCCCAGTCAGACATCAAGATACGCTGTACACTTGGAATGCTGAAAAAGTCTGGCTGTTTGAAGAACCAACCGAAGGCTGTTGTTGTTGGTAGGTTTGTCAAAACTCGACGTAGCCGATCTTCGAGTAATGTCTGGTGTGTCAACAAATTATTGTTGTCCCACAATTCCAAACCGACTGTTGACCGTGCGGTCTTCAGTGCAGTTTCATCTTTCTTTGAAGGAAAGGAGACCGCATGCAAAGCTCCAATCACCATTTGATGTGGACCGTTGCCCATTAAGAAATCTCGAACTTTGGGAAAAAGCACAAATTGTCCTCCAGAATAAGTGGCAACTCGACTCATTTCATCAAAACCCAGTACAATCTGCCCAACCTTATCTGGTGTTTGTGCTGCGTAGCATCCATGTTGTGTCAGCAATGCATGGAGTTTGTAGGAATAGTTCTCAGATGGTTTTTGTAACTGTGGGGTATTCACCACAAAAAGTTCGGACCCAGGTTTCGCTATTACTGAACAAAAGAAAAACAAATACGATACGGGTGGAACTGCAACATTACCAAAAGGTCCCATCATCAACTGTGTTCGTACCAAGGCATAGTCATCTAGATCCTGGTGAGGATACGTCTTTGGATCAAATGAGCATGGAGGATTTTGGAACATTTTTTTGAAGGTCAAACGCTCCAGTTCAAAAGATTGGATAAAATAAAACCAAACACATTCTAGAAAAGATGTCTTACCGGATGATGTTAACTTTTGAAAAGATACATTCACATGTGATGCAACCAACTCACCCAATCGTTCGTACGAGCAATCAAATGCAAAAGTATCTTGATTCAAAGGTAAAATGGGACCTAGAAGGATCTGGTCTTTCCAAGATTGAAGAAAGGTAAAGATCTGAGAAGCCTGTTCGTTTCGAAAATCAGCCATACATCTTTGATGCAATACAATCGTTGGTTTCAGGATACATTCAAAGACCGCTTGAGTATCTTTCACCATCTCTGCAGAGAATACCTTCACTGCATTTAACTTACTTAATAAATTCTGTGCTTTCTTGATATCCATTGCATTTGCATCGTTAGTCCCTGAAAAGAGCGCCCGTCTCAGGAAAGAAAATACCGCGACCCAGTCTTGCTCATTATGGGTCTCGGTCATCAACTGATTGACTTCTTGCCAAGCGGCTTCTTGAATCTGTTGGATATACACATTTAGATTTTGTTGAGCATTTTGGCCAGTTTTTGTTTGAAGATTTTCAATATGTTCAATACACAACCTCCGAGCAATTACATAAAAGAATGACCGGGAAATATTTAGAAAGTCAAGAAATGCTTCACTACTAATTCTTTTTAGTTCAGCTTCAATCGCTGTATTCCATCGCTCCCGACCAATATTACTCCACGTCATACACACTCCAAAATACTTTCAAATAAAAACTGGCCAGACCACTTATATCATACTATATTCTAATCCAACAATAAGAGGAGCCCCATGAAAATCGTTAGTCTTTTCTCAGGTGCGGGAGGATTGGATCAAGGTTTCAAGGATGCTGGTTTTAACATTCTATGGGCTAACGATTTCAATTATAAAGTTCGGACAACATATGAGAAAAATCATCCAAATACCACCTTTGTTTTAAAAAGCATTGTTGATTTAACTGCCGATGAAGTTCCAGATTGTGATGGCATCATCGGTGGCCCACCCTGTCAAAGTTGGTCTGCAGCAGGTTCTCACGGAGGCGCAAACGATCCACGGGGTCAATTATTCTTTCAGTTCTTACGCATTATTGAGAGCAAACAACCCAAGTTTTTTGTGGCCGAAAATGTAAAAGGCATTCTGAACAAAAAGAATACTCCTGTATTTAATCAAATAAAACATCTTTTTAAAAAAGCAGGGTATTCTGTACAAGCCAAGTTGTTGAATGCTTCAGACTATGGCGTAGCACAAGACAGAGAACGCGTCATTATTCTGGGTATTCGTAAGGATATAGAAACGACCAAGGCTGACTATTTCCCCAAACCAAGACCAAGTGATCGGCAGACATTACAAGACGTGATTGGACACCTCAAAGATAAAACGCCCAATAAAACCAAAAATGCATCCAAACGTACAGACAACCATGAATATCTAGACCAAGGTTTCTCCTCCCACTTCATGAGTCGAAACAGAGTACGAGAATGGGATGAATGCAGTTTTACCATCCTTGCTACAGGAAGACACTGTGTCCTTCACCCTCAAGCCCCAAAGATGAAGAACGTTGGCAAGGATAAATTCACGTTTGAAATAGGCAAAGAACATCTGTACCGTAGACTATCCATCAAAGAGTGTGCCCTAATCCAAAGTTTCCCAGATAACTATCGGTTTTATTACGACAACATCAATGATGGATACAAAATGGTTGGCAATGCGGTACCCCCAATGCTCGCCTTTCATATCGCTGAACAAATTAAACGCAAATTGGGAATTGCTTTTGAAATTACCGACGCCACAACAACGAAGCATTC
>CAKZLX010000096.1 GCA_937127265.1 uncultured Pseudomonadota bacterium | reverse complement strand
CAAAGACTGTCGCATAATCCCCACTGCCGCAGTGGTACAGTCCAATCGGGTATGGTGCACCATTTCGATGATAGTAGCCACTCCCCTTCCTTCTTCGCCAATGCGCACCGCACAAGTTTGGTTGTACTCAATCTCCGATGAAGCATTCGACCGATTGCCAACTTTGTCTTTGAGACGTTGGATATACAGACGATTTTTGGAACCATCGGGCACGAAGCGTGGCACCAGAAAACAGGTCAGACCTTTGGTCGTATGGGCCAGTGTAAAGAACCCGTCAGACATCGGTGCAGAACAAAACCATTTGTGACCAGTCAAGGTGTAAGTGTCACCCGTCAAATGAGTGGCTTGGGTCCGATTGGCACGCACATCCGAACCACCCTGCTTTTCGGTCATCGCCATTCCCAGCATCAAGGAACTTTTCTCAGAGGCTGGTAGGTGACGTTGGTCATAGGATGACGTACAGACTTTGGGCCCCCACTCTGCAAACCAGTCCGAGTGGTGTTTCAAGGTCGGTACCCCAGCATAGGTCATGGTCAAGGGACAGCAAATTCCCGCCTCGGTTTGGGTCAACATGTAGAGCATCGCAGTGTGTGCCACATGACCACCCCCCGTAGCAGTCCAAGGCAAAGAGTGTATCCCCGCTTCTTTCGCTTGTGTCATCAACTCGTGGTAGGAGGGATGAAAATCGACTTCATCAATGCGATGTCCAAAGCGATCAAAGGTACGCAAGACTGGTGGATAGACATTGGCCAGTCGACCGTGCTCTCGTTGGTCAACCGCCCCCATGGTCGCTCCAAACGCCGACAAGGTCTGGCGATGTTCTGCTCCACCGTGGGTTTCCACCAACGATTGTAGGGTGGGGTCAGTCTCAAACCAATTGACATCACCCAATTCAGGCACTTGGTTTTCCACATCGTGGGTGGGAATCGGTGTATATTTAGACATCGCTACCTCATCATTTTATCGAACTCTTTCAATGGCCAACAGCGCCACACCCCCACCAAGTAAACCCAGTGTATAGGTGCCCATTTTGTCTTGGCGTTCAGAATCTGGTTCGGCAGTCAAATAGAGCACCGAGGTGACCACACCAGCCCCAAATGAAGCCAGTCCCAGTTTACCCAATCCATTACCGCCCTTGGCACCTTTAAACTCATAGCCATCATCGGGTGGTGGCTTTTCGGGACCATGTAGTTCCACCCAATCCACTTGCGACCAGTTCGTGGCGGCATTGGCAGTCAGTGGACAGAACAAGATGCTCATTCCCAGTACCATACGGTTGATCAAGGACATATCGTCTCCTTAGGGGGCTTCGGGTGTGGTGATAGTGGTGGTCACAATTGCTTGAAAACGCTCTTGGTTGGCTTTGACCTGTGCCACATAGTCAAACTTACCATCGACAGGACCTTCAAGGGGGTCAATAAAAAAGTGTTTGGCATTCACAAAGGCTGCATGAGACTGTACACTGTCGTTTGGTTCAGCTTCCCACAACACCAGTGGATTGGGATGGGTCGTTGTCCAAGTGGTAAATTTCTCCAACTCTTTGGCATCCAAGTCACCTTCGGGGTCAAAATCAAAACTGGTAATCTCCAACCCCTGTGCCCGCATCAAATAGGAAAACGATGGATGGTTGGCAGCGAATGTGGCCGTTTTCAGTCCTTGAAGAACCGTAGTGTAGTCCTTGTGGAGGGTATTCAAGTCTTGTTGCAAACTCTCCAAGTTGGCTTGAACCGACGTCTCCAAGGAAGGGTCTGCTTTGATCAGTGCTTTGGCGACAACAGAAGCCATTTGCCCGTAGGTTTGGGGGTCAGACCAAGCATGAGGGTCAATTTCCCCGTGGGAATGGGCTCCTCCCTTGCCGTGCGAGTGGGTTTTCCCTTCCATCCGAATCGGATCGACTGTGCTGGCGGCTTCAATCAGTTTAGAGGTAGGCAAAGCGGCGGTTTTTACCCAGCCCTCAAAACCTAGACCGTTGGAGAACAACACATCGGCCTGTTGCAACTCGATGATCAATTCATTGCTGGGCTTCCAACTAGCGGCATCTTCTCCGGCTGGTAAGATACAGTCGTGTTCAACTGCCCCCTCTGCCAAACGCTCCACCAAATAGGATACCGGATAGGAAAAAGAATAGACTTGCAGAACCTGGTCTTCCGGCTCAGGTGTTGTACTCTCTCCAGAACAAGCCCAAAACAGGCTACACATCGACAGGGTTACCACTCTCATATTTCTCTCCACATCTAAGGGTTATCCACAATGTAACCTAGCCCTGCCACCCTTCACAAGACAAAAAGTATTGAAGAACAGGTAGCAATCGTCTACACTGTCCTAAACTTTCTTTTGAATACACCTTTGAGGATAGCCCCATGGATGGACTTTTACCCTTAATTACTGGATTTGGACTGGCGGCTGGCGCTGGTGGTCGTGCTTCACTGGTAGCCTTGTTGTTGGGGGTCTTTCATTACACACCTTACTTTGAATTATCTCCATCGTTTGCTTGGCTAGCCAGCATACCGGTACTCTTTATTTTAGGGGTGATTGGAGTGGCTGAAATGTGGATTGATGCCCATCCTGACCTCAAGGAATTTGCCCACTACCCAACCTACTTATCGGCTTTTGCGGTTGGGTTCATTGCCTTAGCAGCCAGTACTGGTGATGTCGATTCCAGTCTCTTGTCCTTGGCGGGTTCGGGCATTTTGGGTGGTCTCACCGGCACTACGGCTCGCTATGCCCGCAACCAAATTACAGAATTTATCGACAACAGCACCGGTGCAATTGATAATGTACTGGGAGATGGCGTCCTCAACACCAAACGTTCCATGGCCGAAAATGTGGCCACAGCTGGTATTGTTGGTACCACCATTGCCCTACCGATTTTTGGGGCGATTGCGGTTCTCCTCTTGTTGGTGGGCGGGTTCTTTTGGTGGCGTGGTGGCAATAAAGACCCTGTTCTACCGACTGATGGCTAACCAATATGGATAACGACAACACACCGGACAGCCAACCCCTTGAGTGGACCTGTACCCGAGGTTGGAAAGCCAGTTTATCCGAAGGCACCAAACCCGTCGCTATATTGGGACTAGGCACCTCGCTTGCCACCGTAATGGGAGGTTTCATACCGATACTCTTACCGATCATGGTACCCACCGGTTTAGTCTGTACCCTTGCCATTCCAATCGTTCATGCCTACTACGCCAACAAATACCTCCTCAACCCCGGTTTCCGTAGACTAGAACCCTCTCGAAGACTGTTTCTGCGCTGGGGTGGTCGCATTGCCTTTGGAAACCTAATTGCCATGGTCTATGCACCCGCCTCCTTGTTTTCGGTAGTGGTCAGTCCACTGGCATTTGCAGCGTTTATCAGCGTTCAAAAGCGACTGTTGGACATGCAACTCTATCGACAAGAACAAAACCTACCGCTAACGATGGTGGAAAAGTTTGCCCTGGGACTACTGGCCACAATCAGCATTGGGGTATTCATGCTACTGATCTTGATCGCCGGTGCACTTGGTCTTAGCGTGGAGTGGATCATTGACTGGTACAGTACCGATGGTCAAATCTTACTGTAAGACTGGGGATGGATTGAACCACCGACACCGTAGTCTTGTAACCAGTGATCAGTAACCAACCCTTTATGAGGCAGGATGGGTACGTAAATACTCTTGGGTAAACTGGGCAGACTTTTCATACGAGGCCTGCAACTTGGCACAAATGTGCTCTTCGGCTTTGCGACCTACCAAGGGCATCTTGACCGAAACATCCCCTTCGACCACCCGTACACACACATCGCCTTTTTGCATCAAGCGAAACGATCCTTGTGCCGACACTTTTTTGGCATTGGGTATTTCAATTTTCCACTGCATGGTGTGAGTGG
>CAKZLX010000095.1 GCA_937127265.1 uncultured Pseudomonadota bacterium | reverse complement strand
CCAAGTATGATTTTCAACCCGTCAAAGAGCTTAGATCGCACCGTTGGCAATTACCAAAGAGACCACAGTTTTATCATCACCACCCATGTTGATGGTCAAGCCATACTTTGGTGTATTGGGGATTTGATAGTCACCACACTCTCCCTTCATTTGACGGAAGATTTCCACTGCTTGTTTGACACCGGTTGCACCCACTGGATGTCCAAATCCAATCAAACCACCACCAGTGTTTACTGGGATCTTACCCTGAATACCAGTTTCGCCTGAAGCAGCCAGTTTGGCACCTTCACCTGCACCAGCAAATCCTGCGGCTTCATACATCATGCATTCAGTGACAGCAAAACAATCGTGTACTTCAGCCACATTGATATCAGCAGCCGTGACTCCAGCATCCGCATAGGCTTTGGAAACAGCATCTGCCGAGGTGGTCAATTTGGTCAAATCACCATCTTCATACAAAGAGGCAACCGAATGTCCACGTCCAACAATCTCAGCCACATCTGCCGTACTTTTACCCAGTTTCGCCAATCCTGCTTCAGAAACCAACAACATCGCTGAGGCTCCATCAGAGACTTGTGAACAATCAGAAACTTTGACAAATGGCTTGTACTCTTCGTTGCTCAAAAACTTATAGGATGCTGCGGCTGTATCTGCGTCCATCTTGGCGGCTTTCATGTGTGCTTTGGGATTCAAACTGGCATTGCCGTAAGCTTTGATGGAAACCGTATCAATCTGATCGGCAGTCACCCCAAATGCCTCACAATAGGCTTTGGCACGACGACCAAACAAGGCTGGGAAGGTAAAATCATCGATGCTACGTTGACGAGAATAGTGAGAGGCACGTGCCAAGAAATCACCACCATCACGAGCAGATACAGTGGTTTGTACTTCAACACCAGCCACCAACACAATGTCCGCACCAGCCGCAATCGCATCCAAACCAGCCATAATCGCCAAACCACCAGAAGCACAAGCTCCTTCAACACGCATGGACGGTTTGTTGGCAAATGCAGGGTTTGTTCCGACCAAACCAGCACCCATGTGACCTTGATTGACAAACAGTTCACCGGTGAAGTTACCCAAATACAAACGATCGACATCTGCAGGATTCAAACCGGTTTGGGCAATCAGTTCATCCACTGCCTGTTGTAAAAACTCTTCCCAAGTGGGATTTTCTTTGGTTCCAAAGTCAGGGTGTTTTTTCCAAATGAAATCGGGATGTCCTTTTCCGATGAAACTGGTGATTGAACCACCGGCGATAAATGCGCGTTTTGGCAATGCCATAAGATACCTCTCTTGAATAAATGGTAATTTCGAATTGTTCGAGATAAAATGAGTTCAACACCCTAACGGTTTAAACTTCACACTATGAAATTAATGGGGCACTATGAATATTCAAGGAAAAATTTTGTGCTTTGCAACATTTTTTGTGTTGAGCGCTTGTAAAGAAGAAGGATTTGACGTTCCGATGGGAACACCAGACAGCAATGACAACTCACCAAACATCAGTAATTGCCCTGAGGAATGGAGTAATCTTGGTGAAATTTGGCTTGACCCCAATCTTTGTGGGGCTTGGTCAGCCAAATCTACGGCGATGACTTGGCTGGAAGCAGAATCATTTTGCGCCAATCTCACGGATACTGACATCAGTGGATGGCGCCTACCAACAGTAGACGAACTGAGTTCAATGGCAATGGGTCACCCGCCACTCGATGATACCTTGGGCGATCTTTGGACTAGCAGTGAAGATTCGGCGAGTGGATTGATGTGGACCACCAATCTCGAACAACCGGGTATGGAAATCTTATTGGACCCCAGTGACCTCGCTCATGTTCGGTGTTTCACCTCGATGCGATAACCCCTTAGTTTGCTACTGTATTTCCCTTGTGGCACTCACACTGTGAGACTTCTTGAAAAAGATAGGAAATAACAATACGTAACATGCGTGATACACTAGAATTTAGTAGACTGGGTAACAGTCGTTATTTGTTTGATCAATTTGGAGAAAAACAATGAAACCATTGTGGATGAACCTAAGTTTGATAGCCGCCCTTTCCGGATGTACATGGATTGGCGATGCCGATTACAAAGCCGAACTGGTCAATGTTGATGAAGATGGCGATGGACAGACCATCAACGAAGGTGACTGTAACGACCAAATGCCCAATGTGTTTCTGGGTAACCTGGAAACTTGGTACGATGGCATTGATGGCGATTGTGGTGGTGACAACGACTTTGATAAAGATGGCGATGGATTTGTACCCACAGAGCACCAAGGCAAAATGACCACCTCGCACGTTGCGGTGGCCCCTTTACCGGGTGGCGATTGCAATGATGAAGATATTGAGTCCTTCCCGGGTGCTACCGATGAGTTCTATGATGGGGTAGACTCCGACTGTCGTGGTAACGACGATTATGATCAAGATGGCGATGGATTTGTCGACGATCAGTATGCCGGCTTAACCACTGCAAACATTGAAGGGGCTCCCGCCCTACCCACAGGAGACTGTGACGACCAAGACGCTTCGGTCAACCCTGGAGAAATCGACAACTGGTACGATGGTGTAGACTCAGACTGCGGTGGTGAAAACGACTACGACCGTGATGGTGATGGTGTTGCCTATGAATTGATTGATGCCAATACCGATGTTGGCGATTTGGCACGTGGCGATTGTGATGACCAAGATCCCACCATATTCCCCGGTCAAGCCGAAATCTGGTATGACGGCATTGACTCAGACTGCGCGGAAGATGACGACTATGACCAAGATGGTGATGGTTATGTTCCCACCGAATATCAAGGAGAACGAACCACTGGTTTAAATGGAACCGGTAATCTTCCTGGTGGAGATTGTGATGATTTCAATCCTGAACGGTATGAAGGGGCAAACGAAATCATGTCTGATGTATTGGACTATGACTGTGACCTTTGTATTGACCAAGATTGCTCTCAAAATCCTGAATTGGGTGGATACTCTGCCACTATTGATGAAAGTCCTTGGTTGTTGTACTCGACAGCCTCCAATCCACAAAACATTCGCATTACTGCCAACGACGACTCCATTTTTGTTTCTTCTCGGGCCAATGATGTGGCCACCACCAATCCGATTAACGGCACTACTATCAACTACTACTCGGCATCCTATGTAGCAGTATTCGACAAAGCCGATGTCACCACAGATCCAGCAGAGTTCTTCCGTTGGCGAGGCAAAACCGACTCACCGGATAGCA
>CAKZLX010000094.1 GCA_937127265.1 uncultured Pseudomonadota bacterium | reverse complement strand
CTTTTTGCAAATCTCTTTTGCCTCCCAGCGTTCATCAGGAAATGCAACATGCCGAGTTGGTTCGATACTGTCGATTAATTCACCGTCCGGAGCCTCTGTCCACATTTTCTTTGCCAGTCGACTGGGATTATTTTGGATAATGGAGTTGGCAGTGGCAATCACGTTTCCAACAGAACGGTAATTTTGTTCCAATCGGACTACTTTGGCTGCGAAATCAACTTTGAAATTGTTCACATTTTCGATATCGGCACCACGAAAGCCATAAATACTTTGATCATCATCCCCTACAACCATGATGTTATTGTGTTGCCCCGCCAATAAACGAAGCAATTGGTACTGAGCGGGATTGGTATCTTGATATTCATCGACCATGATGTATTTAAATTTATTGCGCCAGTATCGTAAAATATCGGGATGATCTTCCCAAAGATGAACCGTCATATTAATGATATCGTTAAAATCAATTGCATTCGACTTCTTGAGTCGGTTGTGGTACGCCAAAAATACATCGACAGGTTCCACCAATGGATTTTGAATGAAGTCTCCATTCTCTTCAATGAAAGAGCAAATCTGATCAAATCGACGTGGTTTCAATTTCGCCATCTCAATGACTCGTAGGTAACGTTTGGCTAGAGTCTGTGGACGTACTTTTACATCGTTAATATCTTTGGGTATCCAATTGTTGTCTTGTAAAATGCGTTTCATCAAGCGCATTTGATCGTCAGAATCATAGATATTGAAAGAGTTTGTATACCCCACCTTTTCGATATCGCGTCGTAAAATACGTACGCACGCAGAGTGAAAAGTCCTTAACCAAACCGATTCACCCCCCTGCCCCGTCATCTGAACAACGCGCTCTCGCATTTCTTTGGCGGCTTTATTGGTAAAGGTTACCGACAATATATTCCACGGCTTAATACCCAAAGAGATCAGTCGCGCAATTCGATGGGTCAACACGCGTGTTTTTCCAGAACCAGCGCCGGCAAGAACCAGCATGGCGCCATCAATATGTGCAGCAGCTTCTCGTTGCGGTGGATTCAGTCCGGCTAGTAAATCTGTCATGATAAGGTTCCTATAGTATCAATATGAATCTAAACGTATACATGAGCCATAATCGGTCACGGTATTAATTCTGCAAATGAAGGTCATACTGTAAAAATATTCGTTCCTACAAACCAACTAGTTATCTTTGGCTTTGGTTTGTTTGATTTGTTTTGCCTTCCCTCGAAATCGAACTGCTGCCTGCTCAAATATTTCTTGAGGTGCACGGGTAATGGAAATTGAATTGCTTGGCACATTTTGGGTAATCACACTACCAGCACCAACCACTGCACCTTCTTCAATATGAACAGGAGCAACCAAAGCCGTATTGGACCCTATAAACGCCCCATCATCAATCACAGTCATATGCTTATTGTATCCATCGTAATTGCAAGTAATGGTTCCGGCTCCGATATTGGCATTCTGTCCGACCTTGGCGTCTCCCAAATAAGACAAATGAGAAGCCTTAGCGCCCTTGCCAAGGGTTGTTTTCTTCATTTCAACAAAGTTCCCCACCTTGGTATTCGACTCCAAATGACTACCTTCACGTAATCGAGCAAAAGGTCCAACTGAAGATGCGTATCCAACCTTAGCACCTTTCAAGTTGGAATGTGAATCAATCTTCACAGACTCATCGACAACCGTATCTTCAAGGACACTGTATGCTCCAATCGATACGTTTGTGGCAACATGGGTCGTCCCCTTCAACACAACGCCCCGATCTATCCACGAATCCTGAGAAATAACAACGCTGGGCTCCACAGTCACACTGGATGGATCAGCAAAGGACACTCCATTAAGCATATGTTGTTTAACGATCCGATTTTGTAAGATGCGAGTAGCCTTTGCTAGGTCAATGCGATTGTTAACCCCATCTGCCTCCGTTGCATCTTCTAAAATCATAGCGCCTGCTTTGCCTTCTTGAGCAGCCAGTTCTAATGCATCGGTCAAGTACACTTCGTCTTTGGGTGGATGGGTCAGGAAATTTGGTAAATGTTTTTCCAACCAAGCCATTTCAAACATTGCAGCACCGGTATTGATCTCACAAACAGCCAACTCCTCAAGTGTAGCGTTGGAGGCTTCGACAATCTTTTTGGCGCGTCCCTGCTCATCTCGTATCAAGCGACCGTATGACCCAGCATCCTCAACCGTTGCCGTGACAAAGGTTACATCAAACCGATGTTCTAAATGAAATCCTTTCAATTTTTGTAGTGTTTCAGGACGAAATAAAGGTGTATCCCCAAAGAATACCAACACGCGTTTCGCATTTAAGTTCTTGAGTTCTTGGAGAGCGCACTGCACTGCATGTCCTGTTCCCTTAGGGATAGATTGCCGAGCAAAAGAAACATTGGCATCTGATAAAGCAGTCCGCACTTTGTCTTCTTGATTACCAACGACCACCAAACTTCGAAAACCTGCTTCGGCAGCAGTATCAATTGACCACTGCACCATTGGTTTCCCCAGAATAGGATGCAGAACTTTTATGAGTTTCGACTGCATACGCGTTCCCATTCCTGCAGCTAAAATTACGGCAATGTCCATAATGACCTCAACATGTTTGTGAATTAAGTGAACATGTCTTAGCAATATACGTCTATAAATTCAATTCTCAATATCACTTCCAAAATATGTCCGATTGTAGGATTTGGCTTGTCAATAAAAGAGTTGAGGATTAGACTGCACAAAAGAGAGTATCAATACATGAAATTAGTTATTACAGAAAAACCACAAGTTGCTCGCGATATCGCTCGGGTTTTAGGGGTCACCACAAAAAGACAATCATACTTTGAAGGCCAAGGAATCCGTATCACTTGGTGTTTTGGACACATGTGCGAATTAAAGATGCCTGAACAATACAACCCAGAGTGGAAACAGTGGAAAATGGACATGCTCCCTATGATCCCGGAACACTTCAAACTCAAAATCAAAAAAGATGTCAAAGAACATTGGACACAAGTCGAAAAGTTGCTGCAAAGTAAGGATATCAAATCCGTGGTCAATGCTTGTGATGCTGGTCGAGAAGGTGAATTGATCTTTCGCTACGCCTATCAATACGCAAAGTGTACCAAACCGATTGAACGTTTGTGGATTTCTTCACTCGAAGATAGCGCCATTAAACAAGGATGGAGCAATCTAAAAGATGGCAAGCAATTCGACTCTCTTGCCGACGCTGCTCGATGTCGTTCTGAGGCTGATTGGCTGGTGGGACTGAACGCAACCCGTGCGATGACTTGCCTTGCTCGCAATGGTGGTGGTGATCAACTTTTGAGTGTGGGACGTGTACAAACTCCTACCCTCGCCTTAATCGTAGAAAGAGACCATACCATTAGCAATTTCACCCCAGAAACATTCTGGAAAGTCCAAGGGAAGTTTGCCAAGAAACAGTCCAACGAAGGCCCCACAGAACAAGAGTCAATCGAATGGACAGGTACATTTTTCCAAAATTCATTAACCAAGCATCCCAAAAACAACCAAGAAGGTGAAAACACCTCAGCCAAAGATGCCGGCAGCAAAGCAGAACGCCTTTTTGACAAAACGAGTGCCGAATGGATTGCCACCTATATAAAGGCTAAACCTGGCAAAGTTAGTAAAGCCACCAAAAAACGCACCACGGAAAAAACACCCCTTCTATACGACTTAAACTCGCTACAGCAACGCGCCAATCAAAAATATGGTTTTACGGCTCAACAAACACTCGATATTGCGCAATCATTATATGAAACACACAAACTGCTCACCTATCCTCGAACGGATTCTCGATATCTCACTCCTGATATCAAAGGCGCTATCCCATCGATTTTGGACACCTTAAAAAAGGTTGGTCCGTATACAGCCTGTACCACCCAACTGCAACAAGGTCCCTTACGAACGCACAAACGCATTTTTAACGCCAAAGAAGTCGGTGACCATCACGCCATCATTCCCACATCCAAAAGCCCCTTATCTGGCCGTCTGAAACCCGAAGAAAAGAAACTTTACGATTTGGTTGCACGTCGTTTCTTAGCGGCTTTTTCGGAAGATGCCCTGTTTGACCTTAGCCAAATCGTGGTCGATGTAGCTTTCGATCCAAAAAAAGAACCATCGATACCTGATGGTATTACCTCTCCATTACAATTTCGCTCAAAAGGTAAAGTCTGTGTACAAGCAGGGTGGCAAACGATTGATCCTCCTTCTAAACACAAAGATAGCATCCTGCCTGAACTGTCAAAGGGCTCCGATACATTCACTACTGATGCCAAGTCAGTCGAAGGAAAAACACGACCTCCCTCGCATTACACAGAAGCCAGTCTACTGGGAGCCATGGAAAAGGCAGGGCGCGATCTTGAAGATGCAGAACTCAAACGGGCCATGAAAGGTGCAGGACTTGGTACTCCCGCGACAAGAGCCAGCATTATCGAAAACCTAATTCGAAGAAAGTACATCGAACGCCGAAAGAAAAATCTACATGCAACCAAGCGAGGCATCAGTCTGATTGAATCTGTACCTGTGGATGAACTCAAGAGTGCCTTACTCACAGGACAATGGGAATCTCGTCTAAGCAATATTGCAGAAGGAAAAGATACCCGTGAAGCATTCATGTCTGACGTCGCAACTAATTTACAGCAAATCATCAACGAAATCAAAGTGGCGACCCCACCCAAACCCGAAATTATTGTCAACAAAGATCAAAAAACACTCGGCGATTGTCCTGTTTGTGGTGCACCAGTACGAAAACAACGCACAGTCTTCAAATGTGATCGCGGTCGGGCTTGCACTTTTATTGTCTATGGTAAAATCTCCACACGAACCATATCCGCAACGATGATTAAAGAGTTACTCAGTAAAGGCAAAACAAAAGTGGTCAAAGGATTCAAATCACAACGAACCGGCAAAGAATTCTCGGCAGCACTTCGACTTGGTGACAACAATAAAGTCGTCTTTGAATTTGAGAATCACTCACCATCTTCAAACAATAACTCCAACAACACAAACAGTTCTCGTCCCAAAACAAAGACCAAGACAGCACCATCCGCCCTACCAGAATCGTCATTTCCAATCGGCCTGACCTGTCCACAATGCTCACAAGGAAAACTCATCAAAGGACGGAGTGCGTGGGGTTGTAATCGATATAGAGAAGGTTGTCGTTTCACTTTTGCCTTTGTACAAAACGGAAAAACAATGTCTGCATCTGAAGCCACCAAAGCCATTCGGGCTCTGTGATGCAGAAACTCGTCGCATCTCAAAAGTTACAGCAGAAACTCAAGACATTGATGCCTTGGGTGTTTCGACATGAACTAGCACACAGCCTTCCTGATGGAACCTTGGTTCAGTTACTGGATGCAAAGAACAAACCAATTGGTTTTGGGCTGGCTGACTCTGGAGATATTTCGCTACGCGTCTTAGGTAGAACACCACGACAGTTACACACAATCCTAGAACAACGCATTGAACAAGCATTTACTCTGCGTACCCGTTTTGGTCCATCTGACACCGATTGTTTTCGTCTGATCAATGGTGAGGGCGATGGTTTAAGTGGTATCATCGCAGATGTATATGCCGATACCGTGGTCTTAAGACTCTATGCAAAGTGCTGGGTACCTCACCTGCAACTATTGGTGGATATACTGTCTTCCCTGCCAAATATAGAAAGGGTCTATCGTAAATATGGAGTCCGAAACGTTGATGGTAAAAAAGGTGGCAAAACTTTATTTGGTACCAGATTACCCGAATTCTTATTGGTTAAAGAACATGGCATCACATTTCTAGTTCGTCCAAAAAAAGGGCAAAAGACAGGGCTATTCCTAGACCAAAGAGAACATCGGCGCCTGATTGGAACGATGTCACACCATAAATTGGTGTCCAACTTGTTTGCTTACAACGGTGGATTTAGTATTTACGCGGCTGTCGGTGGGGCAAAACGAGTTTACTCGGTGGATATTGCAGAAGGAGCCCTTGAAGACGCCAAAGAAATATTTCGACTCAACAATATCAACCCTGACAAGCATGTCTTTGAGGCAACCGATGCTTTTCAATGGCAATCCCCTGAACCCATGGACATTTTTATTTGTGATCCCCCCTCTTTGTCAAAAGGCAAACAAAGCGATGCCAATGCCCACAAAGCCTATCAGGAGTTGGCCACAAACTGTGCCAAACAAGTCACCAAAGGCAATATACTGGCCACAGCATCTTGTACCGCTCGTCTAAGCAGTAAAGAATGGGAACGGGCTATCATAAAAGGGATCCGAAACCACGGGCAATGGTCTTGGATGTGGCGTTCATACGAACCGATTGATCACCCGACCATGTTGGAACACTTTGAAGCCCGCTATCTCAAGTTTGCCTTATTACACAAACGACAATGAACTACACCAAAGGACATACACATGAGTAAACGAATTGGAATATTGACAGGTGGTGGTGATGCGCCAGGACTAAATGCGGTCATTCGGGCCATCGTCAAATATGGTGTAGGACAAAAGGGTTGGAGTGTTTTTGGTATCGAAGAAGCCTACAACGGGCTTTTTAAGCCAACCAAACGTACTTGGGAACTCACCCCTGACAATATCGGCGGTCTCCTTACAAAAGGCGGTACCATTTTAGGAACAACAAACAAAGGTAATCCGTTCGAACCGGATGAAAATGGGGAGATCCCTGCACCTAAGATTGCCCAATCGGTTGCAGACATGCAACTAGATGGCTTGATTTCGATTGGTGGAGATGGGAGTCAAACCATTGCCCATCGACTGATGACCGAATATGGCGTGCCGATTGTCGGAGTACCCAAAACAATTGACAACGACCTCTTTCATACCGATTACACTTTTGGTTTTTGGTCGGCCGTTGATGTCGCCACTGATGCTCTGGATCGATTGCATACCACTGCTGAAAGTCACGATCGGGTGATGGTACTGGAAGTCATGGGACGAACAGCCGGCTGGATTGCACTGTATGCAGGTTTATCAGGTGGTGCCGATTGTATTTTGATCCCAGAGATACCCTATGATCCCTCCGCCGTAATTCATAAAATTATGGAACGACGAGGTGCTGGCAAACACTTCACGTTGGTGATTGTGGCGGAAGGTGCTATTTCCCAAGAGGAAGCCAGTGAAACGTTGCCATTAACAGGTACCTCAAACAAATTTGTGTCAGGTAAAGCCTCTCACAAGTTGGCTGATCACATTGGCGATCACTTAGATGTCGAGTGTCGAGTCACCGTGCTTGGACACTTACAACGCGGTGGTAGCCCAGTAGCTTTCGATAGGTTTTTGGCCACTCGCTTTGGTGTTCATGCCGTTGACTTGGTCGAAAATGAGCAATGGGGAGAAATGGTAGTCTTGCAAAACAACCAGATGACATCCATTTCTCTGTCGGAAGTGGCAGGCACACCTCGTGAAATCCCCTTGGATCACGAACTAATTCAGACTGCTCGCAAAGCAGGCGTTTCTCTAGGTGATTAAAAGTTGGGTGATTAAAAGTTGGGTGATTAAAAGTTGGGTGAATGAGAATGGTACGTTCTGGAAAGCTTGCCCCTTCTATACACAAAAAAGGACTTACAATGTAAGTCCTTTTTCAGTTTTATCAATCGCTATTACACGTAATACAACAACAGATAGGTAACCAATAATACCGCTGCCCACAAAGCAGATACAGACGATTCAACATCCTTACCAAAAGGACTGTTACCCCCTAGCAAAACGCGATTAGCCACAGAAGTGACCTTTTGAACACGATCAGACACAATCGTTGCCCCAGCACGCCACATCGCCATCACAATATTCCAAGTCCCAACCACCATGTAAGGCAATGCTTTTCGATACACCCAATCGAAGTCAAGATTTACCGAAGGTACCTCCGGTGGATAGGCTTTCCAACGCATCAACAAACCAAAGGCAAAGGCAGCAAACAGCAATAATTCCAACTGGGTGATGACGTGGGTTACAGAGTAGGCATTGTATACAGCATCATAATGACTATCGAAAGCCTGATTTGGCAACAACGAATACAACATCGAAGGATAGACGCCGATGGCAATACACAAGAAGGCAGCGATACCCATAGCCGCTAACATGTTCCAAGGTGCTTCCTCTGGACGCTTACCAGAATCATGCGCAAAAAATGCAAAGAATGGAATCTTGATACCCGAATGCTCCATCACCCCCGCAGAGGCAAACAGCAAGACAAATGTCACAATGGCCATCTGTTCGTATCCTGCGGCAGATGCGATGAGTGATTTGGCAGCAAACCCAGAAAAGAGTGGGAATGCAGAAATACTCATACCACCAATAATACAAAATACCGTCGTCCAAGGCATCGTTCGGTGCAAACCACCCAACTCTGAAGCTTTTGTAGTACCAGTACGATACAGT
>CAKZLX010000093.1 GCA_937127265.1 uncultured Pseudomonadota bacterium | reverse complement strand
TTACTGTGCGAACAACTGCCCATATTCTGCACGTCGATTCAACTATCACACATTCAAATGGCCAGAGTCATTCAACTTGATGTTGAATCCAAATGTCTTGGTTCGTGAAATGGGTGTTATGGAAAAATGTACCTTCTGTGTACAACGCATCCGTGAGTTCAAAGATGAGTGGCGCGATTCTCGTGACTTCAAACAAGGTACTCAATCACCTGAATCGTACGACAGAGTAACTGCATGTGCTGCTGCATGTCCTTCAGATGCCATCACCTTTGGTAACTTGAAAGATGAGAAAAGCACTGTTGCTGCTCAGTTCCAAGATCGCCGCGCATTCAAGATGTTGAATGAATTGAACACCAAGCCAGGTGTAGCCTATCTGACTCGCATTGTACACGAAGAAAAATCGTTATTACATCACGGTGGTGGACACGGTGGACATGGCGATCATGGTGACCACGGGCACAAAGGTGATCATGGACATAAAGATGACCATGGACACAAAGAGCCAGCTCACTAATCCGCATTCAACATTATCTCACTTTATTAAGACTTAATTCTTCTATATTGAAAACTAGGAGTTCATCGTGGCAAACTCGAATGAAGCAAAGTTAACCTATGCAAAGGTTACGCAAGACATTCTTCGCCCAATGTTCAAATCCTCCGCTGGCTACTTTGCCCTTCTTGGACTGGCAGTCGCTATCATGACCTATGGTGGGTACTGTTGGTACTTCCAGTTGACTCGCGGATTGGGTGCGGCTGGCTATCAACCACCAGTTTTCTGGGGTGTGTACATTACCACTTTCGTATTTTGGGTTGGTATTGGTCACGCTGGAACATTGATTTCTGCAGTTCTTTTCTTGTTCCGATCAAAATGGCGTACAGGGGTCTATCGTGCTTCAGAAGCCATGACCATCTTTGCCGTTATGACCGCTGCACTGTTCCCTGCTATTCACGTTGGTCGTGCTTGGAACGCTTATTGGTTGTTTCCCTATCCAAACCAACGTCAGTTGTGGCAGAACTTTAAGTCACCATTAATGTGGGACGTATTCGCTGTATCGACCTACTTCTCGGTTTCAACCATTTTCTTCTATATTGGTTTGATTCCAGACATTGCTTCGGTTCGTGACCGTACTCGTGGTGCGATTCACCAAATATACAAAGCGATGGCTGTAGGATGGCGTGGTACTGACCGTCAGTGGCGTCACTACATGGCAGCATATGGCTTCTTTGCTGCATTCGCCACACCTTTGGTTCTTTCTGTACACTCGGTAGTTTCTTGGGACTTCGCAATGGCACAGACTATGGGTTGGCACTCTACATTGTTCCCACCTTACTTCGTTGCAGGTGCAATCTTCTCTGGTTGTGCAATGGTAATCACTTTGATGCTTCCACTTTCTCGCATGTTTGATTGGGATGTGGGACCAGATGGAAAACAAGTCACCCACGAACACGACAAATACGAAAAAGATGTATACATCGGCGTTTGGCACTTGGAATCATTGGCTAAAATGTGCTTGTTGACCGGTGGTATTTTAACTTATGCTTACGGTGTTGAGCACTACATCGCTTGGTATTCAGATAACCCTTACGAGTGGGGAATCTTCGAGTATCGTCTCTTCGGTGAGTACGACTGGGTCTTCATGATGATGGTTTTCTGTAACTGTATTGCACCACTTGTTTGGTGGAAAAAGTCATGGCGCCGTAACTACACCATCTTGTTTATTATCTCTCTCTTGATTAACGTCGGTATGTGGTTTGAGCGTTATAACATTATCGCTTCTGCCTTGGCACACCAATACGACCCTGCTGCGTGGACATTGTACACACCAAACTGGGTTGAATGGGGTATTATGGCCGGTTCTTTTGGATGGTTCTTCGTATGGTTCCTCCTTTTCATCCGTGTCATGCCTTCTGTAGCGATTGCGGAAATCAAAGAATTGGTTCGTCCACCATTGAAATCTGATGAGGAGGCAGCATGAGCGCGCCGTTTTACGAAAGTACTGCCCAAAATGGAACAGTAAAAGCTGTATTTGAGCATCTTGATTCACTTGTCAATGCCATTGATAAGTTGGAAAAGAGCGGAATCAAAGACTACATGGTCATGTCTCCCCTACCCCGACACGATTTGGAAGAAGCCATTTACAAAGGAAAACCTAGTCCTGTTCGTTGGTTCACTATGACTGGCGCCATCTTTGGTGGAACAATGGGTTTCTCTTTGGCATCGATCACCCACTTGAACTGGCCAATGATTATTCCAGCAGGGAAGCCATTGGTATCCATCCCAGCCTTCATCGTGATCACTTTTGAATCAACGGTATTGTGGGGTTGTTTGTTCACGCTTTTGGGAATGATTTTACTCACCCGATTGCACACAGCAAGCAAGTTGCAAGTTGAAGTCTGTGACCCACGCTTCTCTGATGACAAGTTTGGTTTGGTCATCAATGATCTTCCACGAAACTCTGCTGAAAACGCCTCCAAAATCCTTTCAGACGAGGGTGCGATGGAAGTGGTCAACGGCTGGACGATTGAGCGTGAAGAAAACTCAGAACGCGTATTTGACGAGAACTCACCAGAATCCATGGTCGAGCCCGATGAGCCAGATACCGGCTTATTAGGAAAACTCACAATTGCAGTCACCATTTTCATTATTGCCTCATTCTTTGGTGTCAAAATGTTACATCAATACAGTGTCGCTCAAAGTCTTGGTGAAAACAACTACAACTACAAGAGCGGTGCAGTCGCTCCATCTTATCGCACTGTCAAATAAGGTTGAGGAGTAGAATGATGAAAAAACAAACTAAAAAGGTTATTGGTTCAGTCGCCCTTTTCTTTGGAATGAGTACAATGGCCGTTGCTTTCCCATGGGACATTGACATGGTGGATGCCCTATTCGTTCGCGGATATGAAGCACCAATGGCCGAATTGAATGAAGAAGTCGTCACCAGCAAGCACCGTCCAAATGGTCTCGAGCACATGGACCCTGAACAAGTTGAAGCAGATTGGAAATCGAGTGGTGGTGTTATTACTATCATGCAAGCCGCTCCTGGCGCACAATTAGACGATCCGTTCAAAGGCGAAGAGAAGTCTGCCTATGTATTGGAAACGGGTGAAGTTGCCTTCCGTACCTACTGTCAAACTTGTCACGGTATCAAAGGAACTGGAAAAACCTTGTCTGAAGACACTTGGCCTTTACAACAAACAGGTCGCTTCGTGGGAATACCAAACATCCACATGCTTGATGGCACAAAAATTGGTGCTTACGGTGCTGGTGCGATGAAATCACCCAATGAACTGTACCTGTTGATTCGCAACGGTCGTGGAAAAATGCCGGCTTATGGTCA
>CAKZLX010000092.1 GCA_937127265.1 uncultured Pseudomonadota bacterium | reverse complement strand
CAAACTACGCTACCACCAAGCGGATTGGAACTCTCGAGATGGTGCGGCACTGGTTGGACACCTTGGACGCTTTGTACCCAATGAGGACAATCAGTGGGTCGATGATTTACCCCATCCGGATTTCTTCCAATTGAACCTCTTGCCGGGCGAAGGATTGTTGCTCTGTTCAGATGGTGTCACCGATTACATCAGCAACAACTACCACCTTACCCACCAAGATTTGGAGGAGGTTTGCACCAAAGATGACCCTATGGAGATTTGTTGGGAATTAACCAAACTGGCCAATCAAGGTGGAGGTGGCGACAACATCACCTCGATATTTGCTCGATTGGGATCTTTGGACGATTAATTTCACTCCACTATCGGTAGGTGAATTGCTTGACTAGGTACCTGTATCAGCCGATCTTCCTCTAAGAGATAGCCAGTCAAACCATTTCCATATACACAACCCGAGTCTAAACCCAATGTCTTCGGACGGTGATCTTGAAGCCCCCTCTTGGCATCATGCCCATAAATGACCAACCGCTTTTTCTTGTACACTTGCCACCAAAAAGGAAACAGTTTGCTTTTATCATTGGGATAGCGACGCATCGACACAGCCTGTTTACGGGTCGTGCGTTTCGGGTGGAAGGGATCAACACCCGCATGAACCACCCTCCAAGATATCGGCTGACCATTGTGATTTCCTTCTCCCTCTATCCACAACGGCAACTGTTCCACCCACTGCACCAAATCCAGTGGATACTTCTTTCTCTTTTTCAACACCACCAGTTCATGATTTCCCAAAACAGCCTCTAACTGATGACTTTGAATCAAATGCCAAACACCCAGTTCATCAGGTCCCTTGCGAAACATATCGCCGACCAAAATACAACGGGTCGGTTCGGCAAGTTGTAACATCATTTCCAATTCATTGGCACAGCCGTGCACATCTCCAACAAAAAGTGTTCTAGAAGACATTTGGTATACCTCAGTCAGGTCGGTTACATTACTGTACATGGAGGGTCTATGAGACTGTTAAGTATAACTGGTTTTGGATTGTTGTGTGGGTGTGAATCATCCTTACTCGGAGAATGGAATGGTACCTGTACCTTTGCCGACGCCGACCAAGAATCTCTTGTAGAGGTCTCTACACTGGTAGAGCGCGACAACGGATACCTACTTGAAGGACAGATGGACTTGTACACTTGGGAAGACGACTCCTTTTCGGGCGACATGATCGGAGATCACAATGGAAAATATGTCCTGTTTCGTGGTTCGTTTGATACCGAAGCCGGTCCCTACCAATTTCGGATTGAAACCGAACGTGTAGGACAAACCTTAGAAGGTGACTGCATCGTCCAAGCACCGGACAGTGTGGGAGCATTGGTAGGCAGCATTGGACTCGAAAGATAATGACATTTAGCAAGCGTTCACACTCATGAAAAAAGACCCCTCAGCCATAAACAACACCCAAACCATTCCGCTGTTACAATCTTTTATTTTGCGGCTCGTACTGGGATCTGGTTTATTGGCGATGGCACTCTTGGTCAGCAACACCATTTGGTCCTACGAATACGAAAGAAGACAGGTCATCAATGAATTTCGACATAACACCATGGCAGTGGGACAAACCATAGCCCCCCACTTGTCAGTTGATGACATCTCTGCTTTTCAAGACAACACCGCCGTTTCCCAAAACGCTTTTCAAACCATTCAAGCCGAATTGCGACGTTTACAAACGGACAACCAATTTACGGAAGAACAAGTTTACATTCTACGGAAAGACTCTGCGTTGGAAAACACCTACCGTTTTTCAGTGATGCTTCAAGAACGTCCCTTCATTGGAGATACTTATTCGCCTCCAATTGATGTCTCCGAAATGTATGCCAAAGCTTGGCAAGGAACTCCCCAAAGCACCCCTATGTTCACTGATGACCACGGTACATTCGTTGCCGCTTTAGTCCCTCTCAAAGCCACTGATGGCACTGTGGTCGGCATCCTTGAATTGGATCGCAACTTGGAAGACTACCTCAATGCCTTTATGGAAGATATTATCGTACGTTTGGTTATTGAAGTAGTATTTTTCTTTGTGTGGTTGCTGTTGGGCATTTGGATGTATCGGCGAGCCAAACATCGGGTCGACGAATTATTGCAAGGAACCATCGCCATTCAAGAAGCCAACTACGAGTATCGAATTCCCACCGCAAAACATGCCATGGATGAGTTCACCCTACTTGGACGGGCGATTAACACCTCACTATCTCAACTTGGTGAACGCTTTTCGATGCTCAAATTCCTTCCCAAGCACACCTTAAAAATGATCGCCTATGCCAATGAACAACAATCTAGTGTCGACCTCAACATGGTCCGCAATGTAGAATGTGTGATCATGGAAACAGATATCCGTGGTTTTACCAGTCTGACAGAAAATCTCAGCCCACGTGAAACCATCAAGTTCATCAATGAGTTCATTGAAAACCAAGCCGAAATTATCATCATGGAAGAATACAACGGCTCGATTGATAAATACATGGGTGACGCTGTACTGGTGATCTTCGAAGGTGATGACAAAGAACGACGGGCTTATGAATGTGCGCACCACATCCAGTACAGTTTACGCCAATTAAACAAACGCAAACGTCGATTGGCTCGTAAAAACGATCGCAGTCACATCGACGTCGAGATCGG
>CAKZLX010000091.1 GCA_937127265.1 uncultured Pseudomonadota bacterium | reverse complement strand
GGACGAGCCTCCACAAAAGACAGCGATTCAAAAGAACGTGGTTGAATTGTTTTGGTGGACGATTGACTCGAACGCAGATCAATCGGTTCAGGCTCTTTGACAGGTGGTGTTGGTTCAGCAATGCTTTGCGGATCAGTCAACTCCAAATCTAGAAAGATGGGTAATTTGTACTGGACAAAAGGTTCAATCGACTGACGTAACTCTAGTACCGAGGGACGATGTTGAGGATTCTTTTGCAAACAAGCTTCAATAATTGTCCACAATTCATTGTGAATCGGTGGATTGATCACTGGACGCTCCAATTCTGATGTAGCTTGCAATGCCGCCATTTCCCAAGCGTTTTCCACAGGGTACGGCACATGACCGTGCAACGCCCGAAAGAGCATCACCCCAAGTCCATAGACATCTGACTTCATGTTGGGGACATCACCCGCAGCCACCTCAGGTGACAAACATTCGGCTACATCCAATGACAGTTCTGTACTGTCCCAACGTTCAGTACCTTGATGACCATTGAAGTTCCATAAACCCAACTGCTCTCCGTGCAAATTGAGCATTTCTCCTTCTTGATCGTCCCAACTAATCCAAAAGTTTTGGGCACGAATATCACCGTGTACACCACCAACAGCATGTAACTGGGCGACTGCATCTACTGCCTGCATCACCAAACGAATGGACCGCAGTGGGTTGTGTGGGTCTGTATCCCAGATTTCACGCAACGACATTCCTGCATTGAGTGGAACAGACCAGCCGATACCGCCATCATCAAGCACACCGTGAAAGGTTAACACTGGCAAATAAGGATGCTCAATTTGACTGCGTTGGTGAAGGACTTCAGAAAGCCATACTTGTGTAGGCTCAGATGGTACCGCATAAAAATAAAACAAGTGATGTTGTTGTCCAGTCTGTGCCTGATAAACGGCGATTGGACCTTGTTGACTCAGCAAAGAGCCAATATGCAAATTCTGACTTTCATGGGAAACTTCAACACTCGACATCTCAACGCCTTATTTTCAAAAATCACTTCTATGAAATACAACTATATAATCTGATTGTGCGCGTCCAACATCTTTTGAGGGGCACAAAAGACTTTTGTTCACTGTACCGTTACCGAACAAAGATATATTCGGTGTCGGAACTGAGGTCTTTTCGGAACGAATAGCCCCCATCGGTAAACTGTTGTAAAGCCGTTGGTGTATCCAAACGATGCTGAATCATATACCGTGCCATCATACCACGTGCGCGCTTGGCATTGAATGAAATAATTTTCATTTTTCCAGTCCCGTTCTTTTTATCAATCTCTTTGAACACTGGCGTGATGGTTGTAATGCCAAATTCATCTTGGAGACGTTGGGGGTTTAATACTGAAAAGTACTCGTTACTGGCTAAGTTTATCAAGTATTTAGAACCTTCACCAAATTTGGCTGCCAAAGTATCGGTGACTTGGTCCCCCCAAAACTGATAGAGGTTTTTGCCTTTTTCGGTTTTCAACTTGGTTCCCATCTCCAAACGATAGGGCTGGATGGTATCTAGTGGTGCCAACAGCCCATAGAGACCACTCAAGATTCCAAAGTGCTTTTGGGCATAATCCAAATCGTCTTCGGTCAAACTCTGGGCATCTAATCCAACGTAGGTGTCTCCGGCAAATAACCCGACCGCTGGGTCTCCTGCCGACGCATTTTCAGTATCAAAGGTTGAAAAACGCTCCACATTTAAATTGGCAATCTTTTCGGATACTTTCATCAAATCACGCAAATCCTGGGTGGTCTTGGTTTGCATCACCTCCACAAGAGCTTTGGTTTGACTTGAAAATACTGGGGTTGTCAACACACTGGTTTTCAGTGCGGTTGGTTTCATTTTCTTGGCTGGGGATACCACTGCAAACATCATGCCTCCAATCGTTGTACACGTTAATCTTGCATTCTCCATACCACAATTTGGGGATCTGAACAATTGGGGGTTCCAATACCTTGGGTAATCGACTGAATTCGGGTATTGTCATCAACTGTCAATGCCATCGGTGCATTGGGATCATAAAGAGCATCTTCTAAGTAATCACGGTGATAGACGATGTGAGACACACCCAGCTTCTTGGCAGATTCTTTGACCACTGTGGGTGGTTGAATACGAGATTGCGGCTGATCGGTGGACTGTGCCCACACCAATAAAGGCTCAGCCAATTGCACTCGATAATCATCCGGCCAACGAGAAGGCTCATAGGAAATCGAAATCGGATTGACGATCGGATGTTGATGAATTGGTTGAAATACTGCCGCTCGACTGGAATGTGTGAACGGCAACAAGACAATCGGACTGTTCGGGTTTTCAGACGCCAGTTGGAGATAGCACTTTGAGGTGACCACCTCGGTAGAAGATAAATTCCACTGTCCTTTGTAGACCCACTCCCCCACGATCAAAACTGGCAGGAACCAAATCAGTTTTCCAACACGTTGACTCCACAACACCCCACTGGTCGTCCAAGGCACCAATAGCGCCACCAAAAATGGCAACCAACGATGTGGCCAATGCATGCGAGAGACCAAAGGCAGATATTCATACAGCCAGAGATACAGAGGATTTTTCAGCACCCACCCCGACAACAGATCGCCCGAACCAAAGAGAAGATAGGGTCCCATTCCCAAAATGGTGAATAACAACAGCCCCAAACCGATGCGCAACCCTTCGTCACGACGTTCACCAAAGAACCCAAGCAGGGCAAAGAACATCAACAGCAGCGAGACCGAATGGGTACCTGACCATCCAAGCCACCCAATCGACAACGATCCTTCGATAATTGAACCTGCCGTATCGTAGTGTTGAGGTTGAAAAGCCTCGGACAATGTCGGAAAATCAGTACCCGTTTGCACAGCCTCGCGTTGGACATAAGCCAAATCCAAATGGGACAGATTGAACCAAGCCACCAAGCCACCAACCATCGCACAGAGCCACCACCCTACTTCTTTCCAAGCCCGTTGCCAAGGACACCACAAGATCATCCACAACACCAACCCATACCCCCAATAGAGGTACCAAGTCCCAGCCAGTCCCACCGTCAGTCCAGCAACCAGTCCTCTTTCCCAAGAACCAACCTGCCGTAATCGATGTACAGCCCACATCGCCAAGGGGATAGTGGCAATTCCCACTTGTACAATCCGCCCCATTTCGACAGCATGAAACAACGATGTACCAGATGCAAACAACAGACCAGTCCACCACCCGACAACCTTAGAGTCCGACCACAAGGACGCCCACAGTCGACCCGAGATCACTGCCAGCAGTGCCAATATCACCACCAAAACATTGTAGTGCATCCCCCAGCCAAACAGCCACACCAAAGG
Organism: uncultured Pseudomonadota bacterium; assembly: GCA_937127265.1. Lineage (GTDB taxonomy): Bacteria > Myxococcota_A > UBA796 > UBA796 > UBA796 > CAJWHX01. The sequence goes on along the minus strand of CAKZLX010000091.1, from coordinate 4,099 downwards.
TATCGCCACAAAAGCATCGAATACATTGAACAATTCCGCCCACAAATCCACCCCAACAGGATAAACAAAGGCATCTGTCTGTCCAAACGGCAACGACCAATCCCAACCTTCCGCGGCATACCAGTGTAACCATAAACTGTTGGCGCGATCACCAATTCGTTCATCTTGTCCCAGAATACGACCCTGCAAAATTGGGATCACAAACGGCAAGACGATCGTGAAGCAACACAAAAATGTGACCCGCCAAATCGAAGTGGATTCAGATGGTTCAGAAGAAAAGTCAGACATAGATATCAGTGGGAGAAAAGAGAACTTGTCACCATGACAAACTGCTCTATGCTAACAGTATGTCAAATATCATGCTTCTTGTACATCTTTTTAGCACACTCTACATGACCGGTCTGATCTGGTTTGTGCAAGTGGTACATTATCCACTACATGGTGAAGTAGGCGATGCTACCTTCCTGCGCTACCAAGAGTTACACGTACAGTGGACGGGGTTGGTGGTGATGCCACCGATGCTGTTGGAACTGGGCACCACCTTGTATTTTGTCCTCAATGGCTACCAAAACACACCCTCTTGGATTTGGTGGACTGGCTTGGTCTTGCTGGCTATCGTTTGGGCAAGCACTGGATTATTGCAAGTTCCTGCCCACAATGCTTTGATGGCGCAATTCACCGAAGCCAACCATCACAAACTGGTGATGACCAACTGGATTCGCACAGTGGGCTGGAGCGCTCGTTCTGGCTTATTGTTGTGGATGTTGTGGATGGTGTTGGCTGATTGGACCCGATCTACTTAAAAATCGCATCCATACATTGGCCAATCGCCCAGCAACCGGCACCGATTCCGGCTCCCACAGGACCACCCATGACCGTTCCTGAACCAACATAGACTGCAAAAGATGTTGCCTGACCAGCTGGTTTGGATCCAGTGATTTTTTCAACACCGACCTCTGCAATGTCACCAACGATGAACATTGGGTTGGCTGCACCAGTGACCACCTTTTCTCCCAGTTTACGCCCCGCCTTTTTAACAGCATGTTTGGCGATGTACTCTCCACCGTGTTGAATCGCCTTCCGACCTGCAACTCGAGAGGTAAATTGTGCTGCTTCTTTGGCTGGGAGTTGTGGTTGATTTGGATATGACATAAAACCTCCATTAACTGTGTACATATTCAACGAAAGAATCTTTCAGTCTTGGATGTCTTTTTTAAAAATAATGTCATCATTCAGAATCTTCATCGAAATCAGGGTAGTTCTCGGGTTTGGAGAAATATCGTTCAATGTCCTTTTTGACATCTGCCAAAAGGTTCACTCGCTGATACTGTGTGGGTACAGACTCGTTGGGCATGGCGTAGACCACTGGCAACATGTGCATAATGTGGCGTCCAGGTAGTTCGACATAGGTGGGTTTTCGGACTTTAATCATGTAATCTTTTTGAGAATATACAATTGTGGCTTCAATGGTGTATCCATCAAATTCAAACGACAAATCATGTTCTTTTGTAAAGGGCATTGTGTACTCCAACAGTGATTGTTTCAGAGTGTATACAAACGTAGACAAAGTTGTGATTCGGACAGTTCTTGGAGGGTATAAAGGGACAGACATGTCACATCATCGGCATGGTCTATGGTCAACAAAAGGTTACAAGTTGTTTTTCAAGTAGGACCTATGTTGACTGCGATTGGCGACATTATGCGCGAGGCCTACAAACGAGGTTGGATCACCACAAGGCTCTCAGTGGCTAGATTAACTCACCATCGGATTTGATTGGCGGAAATGTGCATTGAATGCCTGTTGAGAATGGTGTATACTGTGGACACTAGGAGTACACACCTGATGGGCTTATACACCTTTCGACCTTGCACAAACTCAGTCGCGCTTCTTCCCTTGGCGTTTTTTACGACGCATAAATGAAGGTAGACTGTCATCCGCTTCCAGACTGGTGTCGTTGGACAAGCAATAGGCCCGACTGCTTACCGTGCGCTTTTGCATCTGTCGTGAGGAATACATCGCTTCTTTCATGAACACATGTTGGTTACGTTGTTCAGCCAATACCCGCATTTCTGCAGCGATTCCAGCCAACCACTCATTGTTGGCACCCATTGCGGTCACTCGACCCAATAGTTGATCCACCATGTCCCAATCATGACGACGAGCCGCTTCTTTGGCTTTCAGTTGTAACTGACTGACCTCCAACTCCAATACTCGCTCAACCACCTCAGGATTATCGGCCAGATCGGCGTAGGCTTGACTGGACAAGGTTGGCAACGAAAAGGATTCTGACAGCGTATGGGTGGTACCATCTAAGTCGGTGTACTGTACGTTCAGTGTGCCTAGGTCAACGGTTTCGCTATCTGTATCTTCGGCTTTCACCAAGACTTCAAAGACCAACCAAACAGCACCCTCATAGGGAAGATTACCCGACTGGAAGCCCTTATCTTTGCGAATGATTTGGGTATTCAAACATTTGACATCGTGTTTTGGACTGACAAAATCGAAATAAATGTCTTTGGCACACAACGAACTGAGTAAGTCAAACTCGGTAGAAAAAGGCTCATCTAGGTCATTGGCCGTTTCTCCATAATAACTGCTGCCACCACCAGAATTACCCATTTGTACCATCAAATCTTCGTTGAATCCTTCTCCTAGACCATAGGTAGATGTGGACACACCCATGTCAAGTGCATTGGCGGTACGTTTCACAATCTCCTCAGTGTCCGAAATACCAGCGTTTGCATTGCCATCAGAGAGCAACAACACCCGAGATAGACTGTCATTGGTCAGACTGTCTCGCAATTGGTTGACCCCCATCTCCCAACCACCATGCAAATTGGTCATTCCACCACAGTGAATGGAACTGATCTGTTTAATCACACTCGATGCAGATGATACCGGTGCCAATGGGGATACCAGTTCAACCTTGTCATCATAAGCCACCACACAGACTTTGTCCTTTTCGGTGAGTCGTTTGACAATATTGCTGGCGCATTTTTTGGCTTCTTCCAACGGTCGACCAGACATTGAGCCTGATTTATCGAGAACCAAGGCCAAGTTGAGTGGGCTTCGCGGTGGTAAATCCGTTGGTGTATCAGAACCCAATAATTTACACAAAATAGTGACTGTTGAACTGTGACCGGCCAAGACGGCAGTTTTTTTACTTTGAAGAGATAGGGTCGGTTTTGTAGGCATAACATCTTCCTTGATAATATTGTGTATGGGTTAAACGATCTATTCACGCCAATTCGGATATATTTTTTATACAATCATCAAAATAGTGACTACACTTGAATGGACTGTGACAAGGAGACATCAATGCGACATATTTTTATTGGGGATGTACATGGCATGTGCAACGAACTCAACACCCTGCTAGACAAGTTGAACCTACAGTCTGATGACCATATTGTCTTTGTCGGTGATCTCCTTGACAAAGGTCCCGACAGTCCAGGGGTTGTAAAACGTGTACGCCAATTGTCGACCGAACAGTCACATGTAACCTTGGTATCTGGAAACCATGAAGATACGCACCAACGTTACCGTGGCCACCTACAAAAGAACCAAAAAACGGCTGATGAAATGGCTCGACGAAAACCTGAACTTCTCGATATTACAAGTGAATTATCGTCCGATGACATTGCTTTTTTGAACGCGGCCAAATGGTTTCATCGCGTTCCCAAACACAATATATTGGTCGTCCATGGCGGAATCACCAAAGACATGCCTTCCTTCCCAAACACTGAAGCCGAAGTCGAATCTTGGTCTAGCAAAGAACGAAAGCGATTCAAATTGATCTTGCGCACCCGACATGTACACGCCACAAAAGGCTCCGTCGTTGGACTGGGAGACGAAAAACCAAATGACCCTTTCTGGGCAGATGTCTATGATGGGCGTTTTGGTCATGTCATCTTCGGTCACCAGCCATTTCTAGAAGGTGTCAAGTTCTTTCCTCACGCTACGGGTATTGATACCGGTGCCGTTTTTGGCGGTACACTTACGGCCTTGGTGTATGAATCTTCGAATCCGCAGAATCCTACCGTTGTCAACGTACCTTGCTCTGCTTTTGCCGAGATGCATTACGACTAAACTGTCTCC
>CAKZLX010000090.1 GCA_937127265.1 uncultured Pseudomonadota bacterium | reverse complement strand
GGATGGAATTACCACCTCTCCACTACGATTGGGTTGTAATTCGTAGATTTGCTGTTGTACAGTACGGGTTATACCATCTTCAGTCTTGCTGTCTTGGCGTGGGGTAAAATTCACGATACTCAACCGACCCAACGCCTCACCAAAGGGTGGCATCTCGACTTCCACCTCACCTGTACCCTCGACTGACAGAGTCAGTGTAAAGGGGTCACCTAGCCGAACAGTGTCTGGTTGCACTTTGGTTTTGACCACCAACCGGCCTTGGGAGATTTCTTTTTCAATCGCCGTACCTTCAGTTTCAACCATTTGGGTTGTGGGTTCGGACATTGGAGTGTCGACCTCTCCACACCCCAACAGACTACCCCATAAAAGTATTGTCATGATGCGTTTCATCGGCGTTTCTCCCGTCGGCGCATAAATGCCAACAGAGGCTCAATCGCGTCTTGATCGGTGGAAAGTTCAATGTGATCAATGCCTGCTCTTCGAGAACGTTCGGCGACCTGTTCGACAAATTGCGCATGGGTTGCCTGTTGAAATGCTTGCCAGTTGGCATCTCTGGTATCAATCCACCGTTCAATACCAGACTCTGCATCTTGTACCCGCATCAGCCCTAGCAGTGGCATCTGACGATCCATCGGATCGACCACTTGCACCAACACCACATCGTGTTTTTGGTTGAGTGCCTGCAACTGTTGCCAATAGCCTTGATCAAGACAATCAGACACCACAAAAACAATTGATCGACGTTTCAAGATTTGTTGGCAAAACTCCAATCCAGCTTTCAAATCGGTTTGTCGATGGTGTACCGATCCCTTTTGTTTCCACCATCGTGCCCATTTCGCCCACCAAGAGCGATCCGCCGTTGGAATGTCCTGTTCAAAATTGGGAGAGAGTAACTCACGGATTATCCGTAAACCGTGTTTTTGCCCTTTGCGGGGTGGAATAAACAGGTGCTCACGATTGGAAAAGAGCATCACCCCCACTTTGTCTTGGTTAGCCATAGCTGAAAAAGCCACCAGCGCACCAAATTCAGCCGCCGATGTCCGTTTGCCTTTGACCGAACCAACATCCATCGAAGCCGATACATCGACCACCAACATCATCGACAATTCACGTTCTTCCACAAAGCGTTTGATGTGTGGTACACCGGTTCTGGCAGTCACATTCCAGTCGATACTGCGAACATCATCGCCCGGAACATAGGGACGTACCTCATCAAACTCTACACCTGAGCCTTTGAACACACTCAAATAGGCACCCGCTAACACATCGGACACTTGTCTACGGGTGCGAATCTGCAATCGGCGAACCTGTTGCATTAAATCCTGCACACGACCTCCGTGGTTTACGGTACTTCAATACGATCAAGGATCTGGGCGATAATGTCATCTGCCCCTTTGCCTTGGGCTTCAGCTTCGTAACTCAACGCGATTCGATGCCGTAAAACATCTTTGGCCAAGGTTTTAATGTCGTGTGGACTGACATAATCACGTCCATCCAACAGGGCTTGTGCCTTAGAGAGTTTAATCAAGTTGATACTGGCACGAACAGAGGCACCGTTATCAATCAATGTACGCAAATCGGCACAACCATACTGCTCAGGATGACGGGTAGCTGTGACCACATCGACAGTGTATCCGCGAATCCGATCGTCCACAAAGACCTTTTGGGCCGCTTGTTGGGCTTGTACAATATCTTCTAAACTGGCCATTTTAGACACGGTGGGAATTTCAGAAGCCCCAGCCATGCGTTCCAAGATTCGAATTTCTTCATCTCGCGAAGGGTAGCCAACCTGTAACTTCATCACAAAACGATCCAACTGAGCTTCGGGCAAGGGATAGGTTCCCTCTTGCTCCACAGGGTTTTGGGTAGCCAACACCAAGAACGGTTTGGGAAGTTGAAATGTATCACCACCCAAGGTGACCTGCTTCTCTTGCATCGCTTCCAACAAAGCCGATTGAACCTTAGCCGGCGCACGGTTGATCTCATCTGCCAAAACCAAATTGGCAAAGACCGGTCCTTTACGAATCGAGAAAGTCCCCTCTTTTGGATTGAAAATCTGCGTACCAGTCACATCACCGGGCAACATATCCGGCGTAAACTGAATCCGAGAGAAGTCCGCATCGATAACTTCCGACAAGGTTTGAATCAAAAGGGTTTTGGCC
>CAKZLX010000089.1 GCA_937127265.1 uncultured Pseudomonadota bacterium | reverse complement strand
AGGGTCCATCCTTTTCAACCCGTGCAGAATCGGAACTATACCGTTCTTGGGGAGCAAGTGTCATCGGTATGACAAATATTCCAGAAGCAAAATTAGCACGTGAAGCTGAAATCTCTTATGCTACACTTGCCATGTCAACAGATTATGATTGTTGGCACACTGATCACGATGATGTCACCGTTGAACAAGTCGTGGCTATCATGAAGCAAAACGTGAATACTGCACAAGAAATCTTGTTGAAAGTCATTCCCAAAATTGCCGCTCATGATGGTCCCGTTCCACAAGCAGGCATTCTCAAATCGTCGTTCATTACCAGTAAAGAACATTTCCCTCCAAAACGTAAATACGACCTCCACAGTATTATTGGAAAATATTTATAATGATTTTGATATCCCTCTTCTTGGCTTGTGTAACCCCCCAACGCGTTGAACGCTCCAAAACGCGAACCGTTCTGGGAACCGCGTACCTTTCTGAAGGAAACCCCTCTGATGCCATCGCAACCCTTGAAGAGGCCACCAAACTCAATCCCCGCAATGGAGACGCTTGGGAAAAGTTGGCTCTTGCCTACTATGCCAAAAATGCCACCGAGAAAGCCGAAAAGGCATTTGAAAAGGCCATCCGCATCGATCCGACAAAAGCAGAATACCGAAACAACCATGGTTTAATGTTATTGGATCAAGGTAAAGTAGACCAAGCGATCGCTGAGTTTAATGTCGCCTTGGCCGATCTCACTTATCGCAACACCGCCTTGGTATTGAATAATTTGGGTCAAGCCTATTACCAAAACAAAGACTACGAGGCTTCGATCACAACGCTCACCCAAGCGATCAACCGAGCCCCAAATCTTTGTCAAGCACGATTCAACAGAGCTTTTTCCTATCAGGCTCTTGATAAACATGAAATGGCACTCCAAGACTTTGAAGAAGTCATTACTCTTTGTGGAGACGTTGCCACTGGTGCCTATTACCATGCTGCCGAAGTGCTCTTTGCCTTACAAGACCCTGTTGCAGCCTGCAACAACCTACGAACCGTCATCCGTGAAGCCGGTCGCAGTACTCTTGGACGACGTGCAGAAGCGATGCACAACGAGCAATGTCGTTAAACTGTTTCAGACGTTCCCTCTTACGCCGATAACTTGATCATCCCTCACCCTTAAACCCTCTAAAACACATGCCCAGTTCACCGTCTCCTTCAGATACCCCTCGCGTTAATTTACGCGTATCAAGAGAAAAACAAGGATTAACCACCAAAGACATTCATATTCGCGTTGGTATACCACTTGAACATATCGAAGCCTTAGAGACAGGTGTAGTTCCTAAAGCCTTACGGGGCAAAAAGTTACTCCGTTCAAAACAGGCCTATCTAAAATATTTGGGTTATCCAAAACACTCCAAACTCGATGTTCGTAAACGTCGTCCAAAACGACAATCAACTCGAGCAACAGCACGAACTGGTAGCACCGAGATTGTACCCCCAACGCCAACCAAGTCGATTCTCACTGGCTTTATGATTGCGATTGGAATGGTAACCTGTCTCAAAACACTCGCTTTGATATTCGACGATCCCGAGTACTCTTTTGATGTCATGGTTGACTCGATGGTTGAACGTTTGAATACCCCAGACCCCCTTGCTCCTGACAATAAACTCTCCAACTTGACAAATGAAACCGATATGGTCAGTGTTTCTGGTTCTTTGTCTGGGAGCATTGCCAAAAGTAGTTCCAAGGACCCTCAAGACGATATCAGTGCAATTCTCAATACATTTGTCTCGGGCGATACCATCGCAGATGAGGAACCCACAGGTCCACATGGTCCAAATGAGATCCGAATTCGAAGTTATGAGTCCACCAAAGTCTCGCTCATCTGTGATGGACATGTGGTGTTTCGCGGTAAGGTAGAAAGGTTCAACAATTTGGAATGTAACTTTTCGGAACGTGCAGTCATTGACGCCAAAAATCTTGGGGTTCTGGAAGTGGTACACAACGACAAGAAAATCCAACCAATGGGCCCACAAGGCTATTCTCGTCGCCTGACCTTTCTCCACAAAGACTTTTAAGGTGTACTGAACTTACCTACAGCCAGATTGAGACTCTCAATATAGCCCCTTGGTAAAATTATTCTAGTGCAGACAAGGGTGAGGTCCAACCATCACCAGCTACATCCACAAAGAAGGCTCCACTGATTGCCCACGGGGAATTGTTATAGAGCGGGGTCATCGGAAAAGTCCCTGAAGCAGCAATCGCATAATGAGCATCTTCTACAGGACTGATGTCAAAGGAAAGTGTCCCTTCGATATATTCAATGCTCTCGACAATTTCACCATTTTCATAAAGGGATACCGTATCAATATCCATCCAACTTGGGTGGTAAAGTTCAACATCTACTGTCTGTGCACCCACAAAAGTTCGACCAGGTGCACACTGATCATTAATTAAAACGTGGATGTAAGGCCCCACACTAGCCACCACTTCCCCTGCCTTCATTGCCGATAAAACCTCTGCCTCTGAACCATCAATTGGTGCATAAGCATAGGTTCTGTTAATCCCAACTCCATTGGCGTGACCATGCGAGTCAGAAACTGAGACCGGAGAAACAAAATGACCACGGGACAACAAATTAAAATAATACGGTAGGTAACTTTGGTAAGAACCGTCATTGATCAATTCCATCACATCAAAATCGGATGCCCAAAAATTGGGTTTTTGAATGGTTCCCATTTCGAGGTTGTACCCTCCAAGATCGAATAGTCCACTTGAACCCAATGGATGGTTGGCTTGAATTACCCCTTCTGTAGGAAGCATATTGCGAATCTGGGTATACAAATCCGTGGTAGTCGTCCATCCCGACCACCATGCCAAAGCACCATTGTTGACTTCACTTGTATTTGGGGTCAAAGGATATGCATTGTGGTGCCCTCTCAAGGTCGGACTAATCTCAGCACCAACGATGGTTTGGAGCATAGTGTCGAGTTTAAGAGCCTCAATCAGCGAAGTGTAATCGGCTATGTGATCGTGTTCGGTGCTAATGTGAAAATCAATTCCATGCGCAGCGTGGGTCAACATTCTTTGTACACTACCAATTCGACCATCAGCCGAAGGGGCAGCATGAGCATGTGGATCCAGACTGTACACCCCATCTGGTAGATCAAGACAGGAAAACTCGACTGGAATGGCAACCACTTCGGCTTCGGTGACTTGAATCAAGGTTTCGGAGAACTCACACTCTGGTCCACGATGCACAATCACCCGATACTCACCGGCTTCCACTTGCAGTTCCAAGT
>CAKZLX010000088.1 GCA_937127265.1 uncultured Pseudomonadota bacterium | reverse complement strand
ACGTTTTTCTGCCAGTGCCAACACCTTAAGAATCTTTGCCCCACCTGGGGTTAATGCTTTTACCTCATCACCAATTTTCACTTTGGAACTGGCTTTGGCAACATTTCCATTGATCCGTACATGCCCTGTATCACAGGTTTTACCTGCCAGAGTACGGGTTTTAAACTTGCGTGTTGCCCATAACCATTTGTCTACGCGAACTTTGGTGGCATCGGTTCCAAATCTTTCTGCATCAGTCATATCAATAGTATAACCCAATTTTTCATCAACCCACCTCTCCACCAATCACCCGTAGAAATTCATTGAGCTGCTTGGCTTCTTCTCGGAGACGAATCGCCTTTTCAAAATCCAATTGGGCGGCAGCGGAATGCATTTCTTTTTTGATCTGGGCGATTTTCTTTTGCAAGGTTGGGATATCCGTAGGTGCTTCGGCTGAAGGTGTAATTAAGGTTTCCAGATCGGTTTCAGCATCTGCAGTAAACAACTCTTCTAATGGAGAAGTGAATTCAGAGTGAATTGGACGTGGTTCAAGACCGTGTACATCATTGTAAGCCTGTTGAATCGTTCGACGGCGGTTGGTTTCATCGATAGCCGCTCGCATCGAATCGGTAATGCGACAATTGTGAGAATACAAAATGACATGACCATCAATGTTTCGAGCCGCTCGACCAATGGTTTGAATCAAACTGGTGCGATTGCGTAAAAAACCCTCTTTGTCAGCATCCAAAATGGCCACCAAGGCAACCTCTGGCATGTCTAGACCTTCTCGCAACAAATTGATCCCAATCAAGACATCATACTTTCCTTGTCGTAAATCTCGAATGATTTCAACACGCTCAATGGTTGGAATATCAGAATGTAAATAGGCAACTTTCAATCCCAGTTCATCATAGTAATTGGCCAAATGTTCGGACATCTTCTTGGTCAAAGTGGTGACCAATACACGTTGGTTTTGGGCAATGCGTTTTTTAATCTCTCCATAGAGATCGTCAACCTGTCCTTCAAGTGGGCGTACTTCAATGGTGGGATCAAGCAAACCTGTTGGACGAATAATTTGTTCCACAACCTCCCCTTCTGTCTTTTCCAACTCACGATAAGCCGGTGTTGCCGAGACAAAAATGGTTTGATTGAGCAATCCGAAAAATTCGGCGGGTCGCAAAGGACGATTGTCTAAAGCCGACGGCAAACGGAATCCATAATCGACAAGGGTTTGTTTGCGGGATCGATCGCCTTTATACATTCCCAAAACTTGTGGCAAGGTGACGTGACTTTCATCGATGACCAGCAACCAATCCTCCGGAAAATATTCCAGTAAAGTCGGTGGTTGTTCTCCAGGTGCTCGACCGGACAAATGACGAGAGTAGTTTTCAATTCCTGCGCAAACACCAGCATTTTCAAGCATATCCAAATCATAATTGGTGCGTTCCTCAAGGCGTTGTTTCTCCACCAATTTGTTAGCCGTTTCCAATTCCAACAATCGATTGCCCAATTCGATTTTGATATCCTCCATGGCTCGTTTTAAATTATCACGGTCGGTGACATAGTGCGTGGCGGCAAAAATACGGACTTGGCGCAAGTCTTTGATCTTTTTTCCGGTCAAAGGATCAAACAGATAAAGCGATTCAACTTCATCATCAAACAACTCAATACGAATCGCCTTATCATCTTCGGAGGCTGGAAAAACATCGATTACGTCTCCACGAACCCGATACATGCCACGATCAAACTCTATATCATTGTGTTTGTAGTTCATCTCTGTCAAACGCTCGATAATTTGTTGTCGACCAACATCTTCACCGACCACCAAATAGAGCATCAGCGCCTGATAGGACTCTCGATCGCCAATCCCGTAGATACAAGAAACACTAGAAACGATGATGATGTCATCGCGTTCCAATAAAGCCTGCGTGGCAGAATGACGCAACTTGTCGATTTGTTCATTGATGCTGGAATCTTTGGGGATGTAATTGTCAGTGGACGCCACATAGGCTTCTGGTTGGTAATAATTGTAATAAGAAACAAAGTACTGCACTGCATTGTTAGGGAAAAACTTCTTGATTTCAGCATACAATTGCGCAGCAAGGGTTTTGTTGTGTGCCAAAATCAAAGTCGGCTTTTGAACCTTTTGAATGACTTGGGCAATGGTAAATGTTTTTCCGGTTCCAGTGGCACCAAGTAGAGTTTGAAACGATTTTCCGGATTCAATTCCCGATACTAGTTCGGAGATGGCTTTGGGTTGATCACCTGCTGGATCGTATTTAGAATGAACTTCGAATCGGCTGCTAGACATGATGGCTCCAAAAAATATTTTCTTCAAGGGTATTTATATAGTATTGAAAATAGACATCCACTGAAAACTGATTCGCAGTGCAAATTCGGTTGAAAATTCTCATTAAATGTTGGCGGAGGCTGTCCATTTTTGATAGAATGATGAACAACAGATATATAGGTTCAACCTACACAATTTAGATTTTTGTAAAAATACATCTTTTTGAGATCGTAATATCGTCTATATTGGTTCAATGGTTCAACCAATTTACCATTGCCTATATTCAACGGAACACACATGTCAAAGATACAGTCGGTTAGAGCAGTCGATCAGGTCATCCACGTCCTACGGAACAACATTTTAAACAATACCTACCCCATTGGTTCCCGCTTACCAGCCGAAAGAACGCTCTCAGCCGAGTTGGGCGTCAATCGATTAACTTTACGGGCTGCTATCAGCCATCTACAAGCAGAAGGGCTCTTACAGGCTCAACAAGGACAAGGGGTGACCGTCTGTGACTTTCACCGCACTGCCTCCCTCGAGTTGTTGCAACATCTCCCCCTCAAAGAAAGACTATCGGAAGTCTTATCACTACGACAATTGTTACTTGCCGATGCCCTCTCTCAAGCTTGTACCAGTGCAACAGCCGCAGACATTACCCGTTTACAGTCAATTGCCAACAAACAATTACACCACCGTCAGGACACTGCTTTCATTGATGGCGATAGACAATTCTTCCAGATTTTGTTGGAATCCACACAAAACCTTACCCTGCAACTCCTCTACAACAGCATCACCCGTATCACCAATCAACAAGAACAGTGGCGGGCACATCTTTTGGACAACAAACAACAAGCCCTCGGTAGTTACCAAGCCTTCATCAAACTACTCCAACATCGCAATCCGTCATTGGCAAAGAAAACAATCTTGGGTCACCTTTCGGAAACCGAAACAATTGAAGTCACAACATTATTGACATCTTGATGACTCTTTTCGTTCAACCTGGTATGCATACCAAACACAATAGGCACCAACAAAGAAAACAAAAAAGAACTTTGACTCTTGAAACCACCAGTCACCAAAACCGACCTCACGTTGCAACCAACGCAATGAGAACAGTGGCTGACCACCAAATGCGAGTATCAACCAGGCTACCAAACGAAACGAAACACTTCTGGTTTTTAATGTTTCGAAACATAAAACAATTGGAACTAACAACAAAGCCAAATGATGCTCGTAGGTATACACCGGTGTTATTAGCATCAGTGGCACTAAAGACAGTGAAACAAATAGTTTCGATTCGTCCGATTTGAAACAGTGAAACAACCACAATAAGTAAGCAAACAGTGAGATCGTTGTCAGACTAGATAGTCTTTTGGCTAGGTCGGAGAGTATCGTTTGTTTCGCACCAGGAAACAATTGATTGTACAAATCAGGAATCGAATGATTGGCAGGAATATTAATCGGGACACTCAAGCCATGGTAGGCACCAGACGAAAATTGGGGTAAAACCTCGGTATAAAACAGTACTTGATCCGTAAATGAAACCCATGGAAGGGTCAGTATACTCAATCCAAGACACCCGAGTACACAAGACAATACTGCCTTCCAGCGCCGTTCAACAATCCAAGCAAAGAAGAACAATGCTGGAGACATTTTAATCATTGAAGCCGCGGACAGGGCAAATCCCGAGCGGTATCGCAAGGTTACAAGCACTAGAAAACCCACTAACAGATTGATCTGTCCCATTTTCATGCTGTCCATGACAGGCCACAACAAGAGTGTACAGCCCAGAATCGTATTCCAAGAGACGGCTCTCCATTGACGTATCCCCCAAAGTGTGGCCACAAGACAGAGTTGATTGAACCAAAAGAAAGCATGATACCCCGACAGCAACCCCATTGGAGCAGTCCACAAAACCGATAAAATGGCAGTTGGTGGATAAAAGAACGGATGAACGCGTTTTCGATGTCCCTCTTCTTTGGCCAACCGCTCTAATGTAGACACAGTATAGGGATTCTCACCTTGAACAGCAGCTTTAACCGCATAATGATAACTGGCATAGTCTCTACCAGAACGACTATTGATTGTCGCTTGGTATGGACCAGTAAAAATTACACTAAATAGGGCAATGCTAAGGATTAGGGTCCACAATTTTGAAATTTTTGCAGTGGAAAGTCGGGTCAAAATACTCCTGGGGTGGTTAAACAGTCTAACCGATTGTGTCTGATTTGTTATATAAAACTATTGACACGACAATAGTAGTATTACATGTGAAATTGGTTGAACCAATAAAATTTTCGATTTATCAACTTGAATCTGTACATGAGGAAACTTTTATGAATAAAATTGTTGTTGGCATACTGGTACCCCCTATTTATTCTCACAAACCTCGACCATCAGAATTTCCAATCGCCTCAGCCTTACAGCAATTGGATTCCAAAGGTGTTTTAACAGTGTTCGGTTTTGAATTAATTTCAAAAAATAACAGTGTTTGGATAAATGGACAATGTATCAAAAATAACCAATTTAAGCCGATTGAACATGAATTAGATATCATCCACGATCGTTTCCCGTCTCAGATTCGAAACGCTCATTTCCAACAGTTACAATCCATCGCTCAACACATCCCCTTTGGCAATCCCTACTCCATTACACTCTTGTGTAGAGATAAACTAGCCTGTCAAAGGCTACTGGAAAGACACCACTGCATCATGCCTGAAGTCGTGGCAGACTTCTCCCTATTCCGATCTGCTCTCTGTGATTGGGGACAAGGTTTTCTCAAACCACGATATGGTGCCTTAGGAACCGGTGTATCTCTGGTCAACGAATCTTCTTTGTTAACCCCAACCATCGAAGGTGTCGTACCAGGCAAGCAAGAACCCACGCTATTACAACGTGGCATTGATGCCCCCACTGGCTGGGCTGGTATGAGCGTACGACAATTGATGCAACGATCGGAGGATGGCTCTTGGATTTGCAGAACAGCCGTTTTAAGACGTTCCAAAGAAAATTCAGTGGTCAATGTCGCTAGAGGAGCTGAAGCCGTTCCAGCAAAGGATTTCCTTCCCACATACACGATGACTGAAATGACACAAAAGGGTTTACGTGTCTGTGATGTTCTCAGTGCACAACCAGAAGGGCAGTACGCCGTCGAGTTTGGCTTGGACTTTGTGATTGATTCAAACTATCAACCTTGGCTTATTGAAGTAAATTCACGTCCAAGAGGTCGACTGGAAACGCTTGCTCTACGGTATCCAGATCGATTTCAGGATGAACACATTGCCGCTTGTACCCAACCCATCCGCTATTTGGCCTCTTTATGCTAAAAAATCCCGCCAAAAAAAAGTACCTTGGTACCCTTTTCTACTGTTCATTTTTCAGTTGTCGCTAAAGATGACAATCGCCAATTTTTACTGTCAGATATCCAGCGTGGAATACCAGTTTAAATCTACAATTCGATAATTGATTGAGGGACTTAAACGGCATCATCTCCAATCGCTTCTACAGGACAGTTCTCCATTGCGTCATAGCATTCTTCCAACTCTTGCTCGTTTTCAGGCTGCTTATAACAGATGTCGTGATCTTCTTCTTCACTCATACGAAAATTATTGGGCGCAGAGTCAGAGCAAACAGAACAGATAATACACTCTTTATCAACGTAGAATGCCACTTTCTTTCCTGCTACGATTGAGAAACCACCGATATTGTCTTCCCATTGATCATTTTTATCAGCCATTGTACTCTCCTGATTTTTTATCAATTGATGCCCACAACACTTAGACATCTGATATTCTTTGGTAAACTGGCAGCCCGACCTTGCAATTGAGTAGGTGGGACTTATGATGCTAATTATCGCAACAAACTCTATAAAGCAAATTACCCACCCAAAGACCACGAGAAATTTATGGCCATTCGTAAAATTGCCCGTTTAGGACACCCTGTTCTTCGTAAACCAGCAGAACCGGTGCCAATCGAAGATATTACTTCTGATTCCATTCAACGCATCATTCGTGACATGCATGAAACCGTTCTCGATGCAGATGGCGCAGGGTTGGCGGCACCTCAGGTCTTTGTTTCCAAACAAATCGTTCTGTTAGACCTGGATGATGAACAAGGAATGCAGGTTTGGATCAATCCAACCATCACCCCACTCACCGAAGATATCATGATTGGTTTTGAAGGGTGCTTGTCCGTACCAAACATGCGAGGAGCGGTCGCTAGATTTGCCAAAATTGCAGTGAGCGGATGGAATGCTAAAGGTGAAGCGTTCTCGATTGAACTAGAAGACCATCCCGCGGTTGTTGCCCAACACGAATGTGATCATCTTCAAGGCATTCTCTACGTCGATCGGGTCGAACCTTTCACCCTTGCATTTTTACCTGAATACAAGAAATACGGACACACTCTTTGGCAGTTTATTGCTGATGATGAAGACAGTACCGGAGAAGAATGATGGGTTGGTTCCAACGAACATTTTTAAACACACCAGAAGCAAGGCTAGAACGGGCAGAACTGTTCTGGACAAATAAAGAATACAACAAAGTGCGACTAGAAGTCCAAGACCTCAGTGCACCACGAGCACAGGATCTCTACAACCTTTCTTTAGAGCGACTCTCTACTCTCAACCTCGATGAAGCACTGGCCCGTTTTTCATTAGGGGATACTGTGAGTGCAGAAGAACATTTGAATCTAGCCAAAGAATTTGGCGCTTCTCACTCACAAATCCAAGATATTCGTAAAGAAGGTCGACTGATTCAGCAAAAAGATTTGGAAGCCAAGAGAGCCAAAAAGGCCGCCAAAGAGAAACAACAACAGGTGCATGGTGACGACCCAATTTGGAGTTTACCCCCTGATGATCCGCGTTTGCAATATGCACTTCACTTGGAAACTTATCCTGTAAATGTGCGAGAACGCCTGATTCCACTAGGACAAGAGTTTGCATCGGCAGTATTGGCGATTCAACAAGGAAAAGGGGTCGATGGAATCACCATCCTCAGCAACTATATCGAACGAGAACCTGCCGTCCGTTACGAACGAGCTCGAGCAGCGATGAGTGTTGGCAACCTTCCCCTTGCCATTGCCGATTTAATGACTTTTGGTGATGAAGTTGGACACTGTGTTATCGGAAATGTACATACTGGCGCCCTATTGGGACAACTGATGGCACAGACTGGTCAAACCGAGGAAGGTCTGGATAAAATGAGTGCCTTGATTGCCGATGATGAACACATCTCCATGCGCATTGTAAAATCCCAATTACACCTCCAAAAAGGTGATCTGTCCACAGCCGAGAAAGAAACCCAACAGTTACTCAAAGAGTTACCCAAAAGTCAACCTCTCATTCGACAACTGGCTACGATCCGATTGCAGCAAGACAACCGTATCTCAGCCGCCAACATCCTAGAGGCTGGATTTAGCAGTTGTTGTGAAACCGGATCCTGTTCTGCCCAACGACCCGACGTACAATCCGTGCGTCTGTTGGCAAGGATTTATTTGGAAGATCGTGTTTTGCCGGAACGTTGCGATGAACTGTTGCAGCAATTGCGTGGATTGGTTCAACAACCACTCTGGGAAGACCAGTACCTAATGACCCTTCATGCTCGAAACAATGGAGATTCTGTAGCTAATTCTTTGGCTCAAAAACTCTATGGTGTTCTCAAAGAAGGCGATCCCAGACGGGAATGGGTCACCAAAGCCTTTGCCATCATGTGATCGAGGCTTTATTTTTCCTCACCAAGCCGTTGACGATTTTGTCGTTGTTGTTTTTCGATGAGATCACGGTTCAACCAGTTCTCCAATAACTCTTGTTTGCCTTCCGATGACATTGCTCCAACGCCAGCTTCTCGCATCCGAGTGGATAATCGTTGTAATACGCAGGCACTGGCCACGGAGACATTTAAAGATTGGGTTAACCCATACATTGGAATCATAATACTGCCATCAGCCAATGCTTTGGCCTGTTCTGATACACCAACTAGTTCAGTACCCATGACAATGGCCACTGGTTCAGTAATAGGCAATGTTTCTGGTGTAAATGAATCCGCTTGTAAATCGGCGACAAATATCTTGAATCCTTGCTCTTTCAACAAACAGAAACACTGTTCGGTATTATTGTGTATATTCAAATTAACCCATCGCTCTGCACCTTTTGCTGCGCCACTCATCTTCTGCTTCTCAGAGGATATTAAATGTACATTCGAAACACCAAACGATTCTGCACTACGAATTATTGCACTGAGATTGTGTCGAAGATGAGTACCCTCAGCCACAATCGTAAGTCCAGAAAGTCTACTTCCCACCGTTCTTTTCAATCTTTCTTTTCGTTGTTCAGAAATCAATGTATTTTGCATGAAGATGTACCTCTTATTGAAGAGTGATATAATATCCTTATGAAATCAATACTATTGGATATCGGATTTACCATTCTATTGGCAACCACTATTGTCTGGATACAACGACAACCTGTCTCTCCGGTGCCCTTATCATTTCAAACCCAAGAAGGGGAAACTGCCCCCATGCCAAATTCGGCTATCATTTTATTTTGGGACACCCAGGTGAAAGCCAGTCATCGCGATATTCAACTGATTCAACGTTTTCACCAAGCCCACCCCAACATTGAAACCCTTTTTATTCACGACAACACACAGTCTGAAACGGTTCTCCGCGACTTCCTCATTTCACTAGGCGTCTACACTACACCACTCTACAGTACAGCCTGGCCAGAACATGTTCCGATGAGCATTCTGGTACACCAAGGACAGCGTATAGACCTACATCACTCGCCTCATTATTCTCAACTGATGGAATTTTTTGGCGTTGAGTTTTAGATCTAGAGTGGGTAAAATCCTTGATCAAAGGTTGAACCAATTTGCACCTGATCTTGATGGTGCTGTCGCAAAAGCTGCATGAACTGCTCTCTTGGAATCTCCCGTGCACCAAATCGCTCCAGATGATCGGTATACACTTGACAATCGATCAACTGGACACCCCATTGAACCAATTGCTTGACTGTCCATACAAATGCCACTTTTGATGCATCGGACACATTAGCGAACATGCTTTCACCAGCAAATACTGAGCCAACCAAGACTCCATACAGTCCACCAACCAGCCGTCCATCTTGAAAGGCTTCAAAACTATGGGTGTATCCTCGTTGGTTCAATTCACAGTAGGCACGTTTCATATCATCCGTAATCCAAGTACCAAATTGACCGGGTCTCTTAAACTCCGAACAGTGTTCGATTACTTTATCAAAAGATGTATTTATCCGAATCTCAAACAATTCTTTCTTTACAACCTTCTTCAACGATCTTTGTATTTTAAATTCTTCAGGAAACAACACAAAACGAGGATTTGGCGCAAACCACAATATCGGTTGCCCTTCACTATACCATGGAAAGATACCACTTCTATAAGCCTTGATTACCCGTTCTGGATCCAAATCCCCGCCCACTCCCAATAAACCATTGGGCTCTGCTTCAGATACAGGGGGAAAAATATGTTCAGACGGCAAACGATAAATGGTCATTGATCTTTGACCAATCGAAAACCCAAATAGGCCAATCTTGCATTGGGAGACAATTGCTCCGATGCCTTCACCCAAGTTGAAATGGTTCCGTTTGCCCAACAACCAGGGTGCATTAAACGTTCATCATCCATGTCATCACCCAACCATTCAGCAACATTACCCGCCAAGTCGAAAATGCCTTCTGGCGTCTGATCCATCCAAAAGAACCCAACCGCCGATGGCTTATCCAAACCTGTTTCTTCAGTGTTGGCATACCCATGTTTAAAACTACGCCCCCATGGATAGCGACGCCCTTCCTCTCCACGAACAATTTCTTCTCGCTCAAAGAACTCCATCAACCGTGCCCCGTGTGCCATGGCATAAGCTTCAGCCTCATACCATGAAACCCCTACGACCGGTTGGTTATCAAACACATACTTTTGAGAATCTGGAACTGCTGCCAATTCCTCCCAAGTAATACGACGGTTATTACGCCACTGTAAGCCTGATTCAGACCAATGTTGATCATTATTGTAGTCGGTCTTCAAAAAGTGCAACCACTCTTTGATTGTCACTGGATATTTGGCCACCAACAATGGCGTTTCTAAAACGGACGTCTCAACCCAATAAGCATCATCTGATGGTACAGACAACCTCGGATCACCAAGTTTATTTAGCCCTTCAAAATAATCCATCTTCTGCGTCAAGGTCAAGGCGTTTGAACGGAGAACTTGTTGAGAGATCGTTTCTAATAAAATTCCGACTTCCCTATCCAATGCATCACTCTCGACAGATACTTCTGCAAAAATAGAAACCAGGCGTTCCCACTGTTCAACAAGGGGTAATCTGGTAATCTGTTGTAAATCGACAAGTTGCATACAATCCTCCGATGCCTATATGAATTCGTATTGAAACCAAAGCAAAGTGCAAATTTTTTCACGCTAGAAGATCATTTTTTCTCTGACAAGGACAAATTCCTGTACAATCGACACCAAGGGATTGAATAAAATTATCATTCCCATCGTTTGAAAGCGTAGTTACACATCCGGACTAAGGAGATATTCATGTTAAACCTTTTATTGTTGACCCAGGCAGCTTTTGCCGCACCACAAGACGTTGCTTTTTTATCAAACAAAGGTGTGCTCTACGTACAAGTCTATAAAGCAGCCACATTAGCCGCAGATCTCTCACACGACCATGCCATTCAAGCAGTCGGTTGGTCTGGTAAAGGAACTTGGGATGCTGAGGATTACAGTGCTTGCAACATCTCTCTGTCAGTTCCGGTAAACAATCTACAAGTCGACAAGCCCGAAATCCGCAAGATGGCCGGCATAGAAGGAACCATTTCTGAATCCATGCGTCAAGATGTCAAAAAACACATGCTGTCCGATGTTCAATTGGATGCGGACAAGTACCCAATGATCACCTTTCAATCAACCAGTTGCCAAGGAAGTGGTTCTTCAATGACCCTCAAAGGAAACTTCACCATGCATGGTAAAACAAATGCGATTTCTGTTCCGGTTACCGTCACAAATGACAATGGTCTCAGTATTAAAGGCTCCTTTCCCCTCAAAGCCACCGACTACGGCATTGAGCCTTATTCTGCGATGTTTGGTGCAGTTGGAAACAAAGATGAAATGAAAATCACTTTTGATTTGGTGGCAGCCCCCAAATAAACCATTGATCTAATCATTTTCTATGGGTGTGGGCACACAAGTGAGTTCAGTAAAGTCGATTCCGTTGTTCCATTCATCACACTCATAGATGGTTCCAAACCCTGTACCCCAATCATCTGCCCTCGCCACCAACGCTTCGGCGCCTTGAATGCGCTCATAGGTAGTCTCAAACTCCACACCTTGTCCCCGCTGGCCAGCCTCTAAGCGATCGGTGGTTTCTGCAATGGTGATAAAAGTATAGGACGCGCCATCTTTACGATACAAAGCAATCGGTATACCACTACGAATCGAGGACGGTCCTTGATTGATTGGTTGGGCCGTCAATCGAACGATACTGTCTGGATCACATCCAGCAAAGCAGATATCAGTAATCTCGGCCAACAAATCAACCGTCATGGCATCTTCGGTCGGACGTGAACGGTAGACATTGTATTTCTGCCAAGAAGGCTCCGGACTCATCGGAACACCACCATCTGTTTCAATATTGGTCACCGCAAAATCGTGCACATTCCAAGTGGTACCACTTTTCGCCCATCCATCTCCCAAATGACCAAACACCGTAATTCCAGCCCATCCCTGTCCATTCATCCGAAAATTGTTACTGGAAATCACAATTTCAGCAGAATCATCGGCATCAATGTCAGCCACGATGGGATATTCAAAAATGGTACCCGAAGCATGCCCCAATTGTGAAAAGAGAACACTACCCGTAGAACCATCAAACACCCAAAAGGTATTCTCGTCCGCAAACAAGACCTCATAAGCCCCATCACCATTGATGTCATAGCCTGAACAACCAGCGAGTCCTGAGGCATCGGTAATCGTTTGGGTCCACAACAAGGTACCATCCAGTTCAAACATATTGAATTGACTGCTTGAGGCCCAAGCAATCTCAGCAACCTCATCACCATCAAAGTCGGCAACACAAGGGGGACCTGGTTGCCCTGTTCCCGCATTGGTTTTGAACAGTTCAGTACCATCTGGATCGTAAATACCCAACCAACCTGCGCCAACCATGGCTACCTCACCATCCAAATCCTCATCGGCATTTAAAATTGCTGACCAATGCCCATAATCTCCTTGAATTGAAGAAGACCACCGCAAGGAAAAGTCACTGTTATAGCACTTGTTGGCAATGATGATTTCTTGAGCACCATCTTGATCCAAATCTCCCACTGCAGGCATTCGACCAATGAACAAAGGGTCCACTGGAAACTGATGAAGCAACTGTCCCGTTCGGCCATTGAGAACTGCATTGTCGGCGATGACTTCGGGAGTACCATCGGCATTGATATCAGCAACGGTAATGGTTGGATAGGCATTGTCCAAATAGACATTTCCCTCCCACAAATCTTCTCCGGTGGCACCCCGAACCGCTAGTGGACGCTTTTGATCATTGGTGGCAACAATCTCTGCATAGCCATCTCCATTAATATCGGCAATCGCTGGAGTTCCTTTCCAGTAGACGTTTTCTCGTTGCCAATGAATCTGACCTGATTTGCCATCCATCGCAATCAAACGAGCATCAACCCATCCGCCCAAATCGCCATCATTTCCATCCATACTGTCAAAAATGACCACCACGATATCGGGTGTGTCAGACTCATCAACCCGTCCATCACCATTGTCATCGGTCAAGTTTCCAACGATTGGTGCTACCATAATTTGATCAACGGTGGGTTCAGCACCCAAACCGTTCCACTGCCATTCAACCTCCACATTCCAAGGATTTTGAATGTTGTATTCAGGAGTGACACACTCTTCATCAATCTCCACGACATCAAGAGTCGGCATCGTCACTGCACAATCAGGTGCCACAAAGGTGTCCACAACCAGGTCCGCTGTATCTGTGGTTTGCGGTGGGTCTTCTTGGTTTTTTATATCGTATTCAGAACAAGAGATTCCCAGAATCCAAACCAACACCATTGAACGTAAAATAAATCCCATGATCACACTACCCTATTGCCACGCAATCCAATAAACTCTTATACACCATAGCACAGCACAATGGGAGAAAACATGGCAGAGATGACCGTAGATATTCGACAACTCTTGGTAACCACCGTCGAAATGAATGCAAGTGACCTTCACATCGTCACCGGAGAACCACCAGTGGTTCGTATTCGTGGAGAAATTCGTCGTTTAAACATGCCCGCTCTTTCACGAAGTCAAGCCCGCCAGTTGGCTGATTCCATTCTCACTGATCGATTGCGAGCACAATTTGCCGAGGAATTATCAGTTGACTTCTCCTTTGCTCTTGAAGGAAAAGCACGATTTCGCGTCAACATCTTCATGCAATCAAAAGGTGTGAGTATTGCTTTACGAAGGATTCCGGCCACCGTTTTGAGCCTACGAGAAATTGATGCACCCCCTGTTTTAGAAACCATCGCTGGATTCCAACGAGGTCTAGTCTTGGTTACAGGACCTACTGGGTCAGGAAAGTCCACCACTCTAGCGGCGATTATTGACCACATCAACCGAACCAGAAAAGAACACATCCTCACCATTGAAGACCCCATTGAGTATGTACACACACCCAAAAATTGCATCATGAACCAGCGGGAAATTGGCGTGCACGCTCGGTCATTCTCAGAAGCTTTACGCGCGGCTCTCCGTGAAGATCCCGATGTCATTCTGGTTGGTGAGATGCGTGACCTCGAAACCATTTCTTTGGCAATTACCGCCGCTGAAACCGGTCACTTGGTATTGGGTACCCTCCACACAAATTCTGCTCCGGAAAGTATCGATCGAATTGTCGATGCCTATCCTGCAGATGAGCAAAAACAAATTCGTACCATGCTCTCACACTCCATTAAAGCGGTCATCGCCCAAACATTGGTGCCCACGGTACAAGGTGGTCGCATGGCTGTACAAGAGATCATGATTGTCAACAACGCCATCCAAAACTTAATTCGTGAAAGCAAAACCAGCCAAATCTATACCGCAATGGATACTGGTCGCGGTATTGGTATGCAATCGATGGCTGATGCAATCCAACGTGCACAAAATCGAAACCTCATTAGTGCCCAAGTTGCCGAAGAAACACGAAACAAAGTCGGTATTAAAAGTGCTCCAAAAACAGGTTTAGGACAACGCCCCTCACATGGTCGCACCCGTTATTGATAATCA
>CAKZLX010000087.1 GCA_937127265.1 uncultured Pseudomonadota bacterium | reverse complement strand
AATCTAGATCATAGGAAACCAGACGGCACACCCCAGCCAAACTAAAAACAACCAAATCCGCCATGGCAAACGAGACAGTAGTATCATGACCAAACCCATTTCAGTCCACAACGCCACAAATTGCCAAGTGGTAAACCCCAACACTGGCAGTCGCTCTGTCAGACTTAAACCACCGTCAGAAGATTGCAACTTCCCACCGATAATATCGCTACTCCCCCACAACCAAAGACTCAATACAATAGTCACCATCCCAAACGACCACTGTAATCGTCTAGTCCAACCTTCTGATAACCAAAGTGACCACAGTTGGGGCAACAAAAAACAAAGCCAAATAAAACAGGCTGATTCTTTGAGAAAAACAATGCAAAAAGCCAATAGTCCAAACAACCACCAGCGTGTGTTTGAACGCGACAGTTCCCACGAAGACAACAACATTAGTCCCGATGCAAAGCCATCAAACTCCGAATAATTGTAGGCAGAAAACAAAGCCGGTTCACAAAGCATACAAAATACTGCAATACCAGTGGCCACTGACACCGACACCCACTGGGCAGCCCACAGTAAACATCCCAATCCAAACACCAAGGCAAACACTGATGCTTTAAGCCCTATTAGCCATTCTGAGACCTGTAAGGAACCTTCTCCTAGGTACAGAGTGGATTTCATTAAGACAATCGATAACGGGCGAAATACATAGTCTTGCATTGGCGGAGGCAAAGGAGCAGGTTGATGAACGGCACTCCATGGCACACCATCTGCGAAATCCAACACCCACGTCGACACATCATCGACTCCACCGAATGAACAGACTACCCCTATCCCAAAAGCCACTAGTGCTATGATCATCATCGCATACTTCATCTGTGTTTAGGATAACCCTTCCTTACTGGATATGACAGGGTGTACCCTCCCTATCTCCTGAAGCAAAAATCGGATATACAAAGAGCAGACCCAAGGAGCATTTTGTCCAAAACAAACGACCCTGAAATCCGTTCTGAAGATGTACGCAAAACCATTTTTACTGGACTGCGTCATGGTCTGGTCTGGATCATTGGCGTCATCATGGTCGTCTACTTGGTGGTTGAAAAAGTACTGCAAGAACCATGGAGCATCACTCTTGAAGATGTCAATTGGGGGCTATTGATAAGTGGATGGTTTTTCATGGTCGCCACGATGTGGATTCTGGGTTTACGCTGGCGGGTTTTATTGCAACACACCACAGCCAGTCGAGCATTCTTCGGAGCATCTCTGTCAGCCGGACTGCTGATCAACTACGCCCTACCCGGTCCAATGGGAGAAGTGATGGGTGGCTGGTTACTCAAACGAGAGGACAACACACCAATCGTAGAAGGACTAACCGCTAGCACTTTGGCGCGTCTACTTGGTCTCTTTGTGGCTGCTGTGGGATCAGTGATACTTTGGGGATGGGTCACAGTTGACATTCCAGAAGTGGAAAGTATGATGCAAATTCTACTTCTAGGGATTGGAGTGGGTGCACTATTATTGATTGGACTGAGTCTCAACGCCAAAAAAATTGCCCAGAGATTTGCTGCCAAAGAAGAACATCATCCATTGCGATTGGTCGGCAACGCCTTATTACAAGTCCACGCTCTCTCCAACAAACAACTGTTACTGGGACTATTGTATTCAGCGCTTGGACACACCACCGCATTTATTGGCGTCTGGTTGTCGCTTTGTGCCTTGGGAGGCAATCCCGATGGAGTGGATATCGCCTTTGTCTATTTGGTCGGCACCTGCTGTGGAACGGTTGCCTTTTTATTTCCGGGATCGCAGTTTAGTTGGGATGCCATCTTCACTGGACTACTGATGTCTAGTGCGGGCTACAAAACCTCCGATGCGCTGTTGGCAGTGGGTGTACTACGCATCGAACAGATTGCGATGATGCTCTTTGGGGCACTACCTCTCTTGTGGATTCTATGGAAACAAGAACATCGTTCAGGATAAAAGATGTCTAGACCCTAGAATCATGAATGACATAAACCGATAAAGACTAGTTTCGTTCAATCGTGCCATCAACACAAGTCATCGGTCCTTCCAAAGAAGTCGCCACCAAAGAAGCTACACAAATCGAACCGTTGTCTTCGCCCCAATCGCAAGACAATGAACAGATTGTTCCGGAGGGAACCCCTTTTGGCTGCTCAAAACTTTTCAACGGTGGCACATCCGAAGCGAATTGTTTGGCATCAACCACCAAGATTTCCTCTTCACCACAGGTAACCGACCACGAACCAACCGATGGTTCCGAATGTCCAAAAGCCGACAACAAATTCAAATCTTGAGGCAGTGTACACTGTGCCTCGTATTTGCCTTCTGCTTTTTTCTCCATGGTTATTTCAAAGACCCCAGCCCATTCTTTGACCGATGCTTTTGGCGTGGTCGATACGGTGGCGGTAATCGATACATTTTCGCTCACACCCTCGTTTAAGTCAACCTCAAACATCCACAGTTCGGCACCCGGAAAGGCAAAGGCGGTACTTTCCGGCAAGGAAAACCAGTTAAACCCTTTGAACAATGTCCCTTCGCTTTGAGACAAATCCACTCCCACTACTTCGTAAATTGGAGTTGTTGAAACCCCTTCGCCAAGTTCAGAACAGTTCATCCATTGATTGGTTTTAACATTGGCAGTATCGGCTTGAATTCCTTGCATGCGAATGAAACGAACTCCTTCACTGGCATCAAACTTGAGTCCGGTCATCCCTACTTCTAAGGTTGGCATCTCTTGAAAATAACAGTATTTACTCACCCCTTGTTCCACTTTGGGATTGGGCAATCGGATCTCAACCGATTGCTCGGTGATGTTCAAATTGTTGGCCACACCTTTGGTGGTCACCTCTGGTGATGGAGACTGCGTTTTGGGGGCTTCCGTTTGTACACTGGCCGATACGGTGGTGTTTTCTGGTTTTTCGACTTTACAAGCGGTCAACAAAATAAATGACAACATGACTAACTCCGCAATACTATTGCCTTGGACGATGTTTGTGGTGCTGGGCCGGATGAACCCGTTGAAAAATTTGGTGTTTTTTATCCTCTAACGCCTGTACATAGGCTTGTGCAAGCAAACGATTACCCTCGGCATTCCAATGGAACTCACCAGCAATTTGGTATTCAGATGTACGCAACAACAAGGTTGACCAAGTATATTCCAAATCCAACCACAGTTTAGCATGTTTCTCAATCAAAGCGTATACTGGTGGTAGGGTTGGCTCAAAGGTTCGATACACTTGCCGATCCATCAAGGGCACAAAGACAATGCGCACGTCGTTTTCGCGACCCAATCGTTCAATTTGCCCAATCTGATCCACCACCGCATTTTCAATTTCATCGGGTGTGAGATGTGGGGCTTCTGGGGACAGCAACAACAAGGTCCACCGACAAAGATGACAATTGCGCATCAAGGGCATTTGCCAATCGGTTGTTTCTGACAACATGCATTGTCCAGGTGGTTCATGAAAATCATTGATGAAGGTATTGACCAAAATCAAATCGGGTTTGTAAACCAGCAACCGCTCAATGTCAGCGGCTAGTTGGTAAAAATTGCGACCAGGAACACCAAAGTTCCAAACTTGATAGCGCTCACCCAATCCTTGATTGACCAAATGAGGTAAGGAGTCTTCAATGTTCACGCCTTGTCCATAGGTAAAAGAATCTCCGACCATGAATATTTTAACACTATCCTTTTGATTTTTATTAACTTTTACAAACCCACGAGAACCAAACCGATCACTCTCCATGCGGGTTGGAGACACTTTTTGGTACCATCCGGTGTAAATCAAATCACGATTTTTACCCAACACCATACACAAGTCTGGATCTTCTACTCTCTCCACCAAGGCTGATTGCGCATAGTTCCCAAAAAGACATCGTGAGCCGACTTCCAAAGCCGTCAAGAACACAAGAAGCGAAAGCAGGATTTTGCCTTTGAGATTCTGAAGCCGTATTATTGACCACATGTGGTGTATCCCAAGGCCATCAACCGTTTACACTCTTCATCGGATATTTGTCGTTTACGCGGACTGGTAGTTTGCCACTTTTTGAGGCTCTGAATCTGTTGTTGATAGGTTTCTTTGGCGGTGGATAAGGCACTGGGAACCGTTTGGAGGTTCTGTTTTTCCTCAGGATCACCAGACAAATCATAGACCAGATTGCTCTTGGGGGTGGCAATCCATTTTGCTTGATCCGTACGTACTGCAAACTGTGGATTGGGCATCCAAGGATCGGTAATTGAATACACGGTTGTCCCCTCATCTACATTCTTTTCGCCGATCCAATCGACTCGTGAGACTCCCATGAAACGTTGATCACTGGGTAGTCCTGCCAGTTGCAGCACCGTTGGCAATACATCAATCAACCCAATCTGCTTGGCTACGCGACTCTTGGTCAACCCACCACCACCAATCAACAACGGTACATGGGTAACTTCGTCCCACAATCCGGCGCGATGATTGAAATAATAGTCATGAGAAAAAGACTCGCCGTGATCGGAAGTCACCACCACAATGGTGTTCTCATTGGCTAATTTCAACAGTGGCGCAATCTTAGCATCAAGCTCGGTAATCTCAGCATCATAGAGTGCCAAAACATGCTGAACGTCCCGCTCACTAGGTATTTTCTGACCATCACGATAGGGTCGCAACACCTCATCGGTTCCATCAATCGTACCGGCATAGTCTATATCGTAGAGATTTTCGCTTGGGGTGTACGGGAAGTGTGCATCAAAATAATGGGCAAAGGCAAAGAACGAACCCTGTTGTTTGGTAATCCAATCCACTGTTCGGGTGGTCACCTCAGTACCTTCACGCGACATATCGGCAAAGGAAAAGGTAAACTGATCGTCATACACATCAAACCCACGTCCAAATCCACTGGCTTGATCGGTCATTGTTACCCCACCAATAAAGCCACCGGTGGCATACTTGTGGTGTTTGGCAATGTCAGCCAAGGTCGGTCCCGTATAAATCGAGCCACCGTTTGCCGGTACGTTCCCGTGTACTTCGGGGAGCACCGAAGACATCATCGTCCAATGAGACAGAGCGGTCTCAGGAAAGTGACTAATCGCCTGATCAAACACCACTGCATTTTCAGAAAATCGTTGTAAATTAGGTACTTGGGCAACACCACCATAGACAGACATCCTCTTAGCATGAACCGTATCCAAAGAAATCCAGATAATCGATTTGGGTTTTGAAGATACCTTTTCTCCCTCCACCCAAGCAAAATCAACCTCTGCATGAAAGGGTTCTGGTTTGTGCATCGGCTGTCCATTGGGTGGATGACCAGCCGGTCCACCTGCCTGTAACTGTCCATTGGTAGCATGTGGAGGTCCTTTTGGTCTCTGCTTTGGTTGTACGCCCTGTTGCACTGGTTTGGCTACAGATTGCTCTGGCGACTGTTCAACCGTTGGCACTGTTTCTGTGGAGTCTCCACAGGCCAAAATAGACCATAGCCACCACGACATCACTGAACCTCCAACGAGGCATAATAGACCTCATTGTATCCGCGAACGCCTTGGTTCCAAACGACGTGGAAGTTGCCCTGCGAATCCACCGATAACGAGGCTAAGCCAGGTTTACCCCAGTCTATATCGGCTATTTTCTTGGGTGCTGTCCAGCCGTCCCCCCGATTCAAACTGTAGACCATCTCGGCATCTTGCCCAGCATCCCATCCCCACACCAAACAAAGTACCCCGTCCTTGTTGATTTCAATTTCGGGGTCGAAATGAAACCCACCGTAGCCTTTGGATGGCTCTTCCACCTTACCCCAACTATTCGAAGACGGTTGGTGTGTACGAACATAAATGTGCTTGGGTTGTCCCGATTCTTTATGAAACCAAGTGACGTAGTCAACATCATCGCCAAACGCAAAATGCGGTCGTTCTCCCGGTTCACCGGTTTCAGTGATATTTTGCAACGCCCCAAATTGGCCATTTCGACCTTCGGCAAAATAAAGAGTCGTTGCAGCCCCACCGGTTCCGATATCAAAACCAACCGCCACGCTACCATCTGGACGTCTCTCCACATTGGTGTGCCAAGCGTCAGCCGTTCCATCCGAAAAAGATTGAATATCCGACCACTCTCCATCCCGAAACCAGCGCCACTTGGCCTGAAAGCGATACTCTTCACCCAGTGGCTTACCAATAAACACATAGGCCAAATCTTGTCCTAGGGCGTCGGCAACATGTCCAGAACCTATTTCCCCACCATCATCAGGGGTCAATGGCTTTGGTTCTGACCAAGACCCACCAGTTGGGTCAAAGGTCGTCACATAACCCCGAGAACGAAAATCTGGCATGGCGTGATCGTAGACCACCACCACACTTTCATCGGGTCGCACAATGATATCCGGCCCCCAATTTCTCTCACTGTCGTGTCCCAATTTTTGTGGTGGGCTCCACTTGGTGCCATTGCGAGACATTCGATGGCGAATGATATCCCCCTCATCAGTTCGATCGTAATAAACCACGTGGTACAAATCATCATTGGACACCGCAATCTGGGGACGATACCCACCAGTTGGCTTTTGAGTCAGTTGTACGGTCTTCGTCCAAGTTCCAACTTCGGTAATAGCTGGTCCTTCAGGAGCTTTCCAGTCATGAAACGGTGGAAAACCAGAGGGATCTTGAAATGCACCACCCGAGCCATTGGCAACCTGCCCACCCTTCATATTGGGTGGTGGACCTTTGGGACCGATGTTTTTACCACCATTGGGCAAGTTGTTCGGACCAGATCGATTGGCTTGGGAATTGGGACCAATATTTTGCCCTTTTGGACCTTGATCTTGTTTCGGTACTGACTGGGTAACGGTGGACTCAACCACTGGTGTTTCTGTATTGTCGACGGTTTCTGTGGCTTGCTCACCACAGCCCAAAAGCCACATCCAAACTGGGGTCATCTATCCTCCAATGCCTTATTGTACTATATCGATTCCAAGACCTTTGGGGTAATATTACAACCCTAAAAAACAAAAAGCCCCCGAGTATCGGAGGCTTTGTCTGGTCTGTATTTCTTAACAGATCATAGATACCTGATTACTCTTCTATATATTTATTCTTCAGAGTATACACCTTCACACTCAGATGGCGTGCCAGAAGTCATATCTTCACAAGACATGGCCTCAAGTGCCGCCAAGCACTCTTTGGCATTTTGTTTGTTGTACACCAAATCAGAGGCCGCCGTATCTTCGTATTCGGTCATCGCTTCAGTCAAGATGGTTTCACATTCAGCAGCATCGGCACCAAATATCCAGAAACCCATTTCTTGGGCGGCAGCGATATCTTCTTCGGAAGTACATTCAAATGTCTTTTGGCAAGTGATCGCAATGTTTTCAGCTTCAAATTTGTCTTCTGAAGGTGCACAAGCAGCCAACAAAAGCATCATCGGTACAAATCGTTTCATGGTTAGTTCCTTTGGTATTGAACGAAAGATTGTCCTTCGTTGAGTCGTAAATTTACTCGCTTCCAGTTCATAAATCAAGAGACTCAGGCCTTTTCTTGTAAAGATTCAATGAGTGCAGAACGATCTTGCAGATCCCAAGGTGCAGATCGTTGAAACCATGACCCGTCCGCATATTCAGCAAAAGAAACTTCTCCCAAACGCAAACGCTCCCACACCCCATCGATACTACAGTCCACATTCCCCAACAATCGCCAATCTCGAGCTTCACCATCGACCTCCAACAATTTGTACGAGGGTTCGGCATCACCCGGAAACCAACCAAAAGTCACCTTGGCTTCCTGCCCCAACCCCATGCGAACCGCTGAGATTGCCAAGTGACGAGCCATCAAACCACCAACACGGTCGATTTTGTGTGGATCTTTACCTGACCATGCGCCACCACCAATACTGACGTGCGGTCCATAGGCATCGACAACCAATTTCTTGCCTGATAAACCATTGTCCCCCCAAGGTCCACCCACGTCAAAGTCACCACCACCATTGACGGTCAGTTTTTCTGGATCTGTAAGTCCGATGTGTTGCGCCACCTCCCAAGCCATTCGATAGATCTGCTTGCGATCGGTATCGGGGTGATGGTGCAAAGAAATCGAAACTTGCGCTACGGTTTCTCCCTCACAGACAACAATAATTTTGCCATCGGGTCCCAAACCGTACTGTTCTCGAATCGCCAGCATGTGTTGTCCACCAAGATAAGCCAATCGGTGTGCCAAAGGAAGGTACCGGTGTTCTTTATTACCACCCGCATAGCCCACACAGATCGCTTGATCATCGGAGATACTTCGTAAGCCTCGTAAATCATCATCCAATTCTTCCAATCGCAAATCGTGGTCAATTCGAAGGGTGTCGGCAGAAAGCCATGACTCATCATAGCCGGCATCTCGAAAAGTTTGGCGGACAATGGCATCCACTTCAGGAATGGTCATCGCAGGAACTGTGGTGACACAACCAGTGACCAATACAACTTGTTGATGCAACGCCACTTCAACCCCAACCAAAGAACGTGGGTCTCGTGCACAAGCTTCATCAACCAATCGGTCGGCGATGCGATCACAGAGTTTGTCAGGGTGTCCGGGTAAAATAAATTCAGCAATTTGACGGTGGGGTATGATACTTTGATTATTTTGCATGGTATATCCTCTACATAATATTGTTAAAGTTTAGATGTTTATAAAGATTTAAGAGTTTCGATTCCTGAGGCGATGCAGACAACATCCCTCTCCCCCCCATCCGGTGTCAACAGGACTTGGAGGTTACAATCACGTTTGAGATCGCTAAAAGAGGATTGTACTTGCCCCAAATAACCATCGGTTAATACGACCACCGAAGGAAACTTGTTGTCTTGGATGTGTTGCCAAACCATGTTGCCATTGGTTCCTTGGGTGGTGTCATACTCTGTTCGTCTAAGTGCTTCGGGTTTCAACTCTTTCACCACAGTGGAAAACACAAAGACCCGTACTTGGATTCTTTTTTGTACAGTTGCCAAAGCCGTCAACAAATGCTTGGGATAGTCAGCCATCGAACCAGATACATCGACATAAACCGAAACTTCATTTCTGGTGAATACTTCTTTGGAGACTTCGGCGGTGTAAATGGGTACCATCCCTCCCACTTGATGCATTGCAAAGGCTCTACGGTCTCGAGAAGGCATGAACTGCTGATACACTTCGGTTTCATAACTGGGAATACCACCCTTCTCATTGCCACGCATCTTGACCGAACGAACCACCGCCTGAATAATTTGCTTGACCACAGGATGTCGAACCACTGGTGTTTTATAGGTTACAGTGCGAATCAGTGAATCCAACGAACGTCCATCGATGGGATTGGGGGGTTGTGGCCACTCTCCAACAATTTCACGAACGATATCAAACAAATCAGGGTCATCTTGATCTTCCAAACCACGTTGGTCCTCATCGTGATTCCCCAACAAGTCCTCGAACACGTCGGCATCAATACAAATGGCAAACCCACCCTCACCATTTTCGCCAGCGTCCGTATCTGACTCTCCATCTGCCTTTGCACCTCCTTTCACAATCAGTACCACTTCTTTGATAAGCAATTCAAACACATCAAAAAATGTGCCCTCGTTACTGTAATACAAGGTGCGAATCACCGATTGGATGGATTGAGGCATTCCTTTTGGAAACTGGGGTTCATCAGGAAAGTTCTTCGGTGGACGAAGCAAACAATAGGGAAAGGTGTTGGTCGAATAAGAGTCTCGGAACAGCGCCGTCCACTCAGGTTCGGGTCGAGAGCGACAAAGCATGGCATTGATAATGGCATCGAAAGCAATGTTGTGTTGGGGGGTTACCCGTTTAAAGAGTCGAGTATGACCCAGCAAGACATGGTGTAACTCATGCTGAATCAACATAAACAACTTGTGATCGGTCTCACAATGGGATTCCACATACTCTGGATTCACCACGATTCGAGGTCGACCACCAATCGGAACACAGGCAGTCTTGACCGAAGTAGATTCTTCGATGTCCATCAAGGAAAGCATCTTTTCCAGTCCATAGGGCATCGCCACAATCATGCTGTAGATTCTAGAGATGATATCCATCGTTACTCCAACCCACGCAACTTCAGTTTTTCGACCACATTGGGATCGGACAGTTTGGTCGATGATCGCAGTCGCTCCATACTGTAGACCGGCTTGGCATTGATCCGACAAAGCGCACCGGTGGTTCTGGCCAGCAAGCCAACAGTCACCAGCGGATCAACCCGATGCGTAGTCTCCAACTGTCCCTTGGCCATTACAAAAAATGGTGGCAAGTCAAGGTTGGCAATCGCTTGATCGGCTTGTTCAATCATCTGATCCCAATCAGACAACCCACAATAATCAAGGGTAATCTTCTTCCAAGTGCCATCAACGGTCAACATTCTGGGAATCCACAGTCGAACAACCGGTCGATGATGACGATGAGGAGCCACTCGAACTTGCGAACGTGGAGGTGCACTCATATTGTTGAGCCATTGCCCATTTTCAGAAGGGTATATTGGAGTAGTGGTCATTTTAGGCTCCCAATTTATTTAAAATAAAAGCGGTTTGGGTACAGAAGGCTTTCATATCGCGTACCTGTTGTACAGTATCAAACAGCCGCTCTTCAAACCCAACCCACAAGACATCTTCAATCCAAACTTGGGTTCGATTGAGATTCGCGGTCTGTGCAATCACACACTGGGCAATCTTGTATTGTACAGAGTGGGTAGGCACGGCAGCTCCTCGACTTTGTAGCGCCTGTACCACCGCCACATCTTCGGCCAGTTGTGCCAATACAATCCCAGGGGTCTTGGGGTATTTTTCCACCAAAATTGGAAAGAGTTTCACCGCCAATGCAATGCTTTCCAATCGAGACAAAGAGGCATAGGAATCCAAAATAGTAGCCACCATCAAATCTTCTTGTTCGGACTGTAAAGCCAATACAATCCGTTTGATGGGATCCTTTTCTTCGAGCAATTGCTTTCGAATATCCATGATCGCCAAGGCTTTAATTTTCAGAGCCATCGACACAATCGGTTGGATATCTTTACCAGTGACCGGTTTGTTGGTGTTTTGTGGCAAACTATAAAGAACCGTACGATACAAGGCATCGGCAATTGTGGCGTAATACCCCGTGGCAATCATGGCGATCGCATTTTGATACATCATCCGAATCCGACGCATCGATACGTCCCACTCTCGTCTTTTCAAAATGGGATACAAACTATCAAAGAACAACGCCACATTATCCCCATACACTTCTTCGACCAAATTTAGTTTGCTCTTGGTGTGTTGAATGGCTTTTTGGAGGTGATAAGCACCGCTGTCAGAGGCCACAGTTCCTTTGATGACTTTCAAACGGTGTTGTGGAGACAGGTCACTGGGTACCCGTAAAATCCAATCATAACGATCGGCAAAGGCATCGTCCAAGGCAAAGGATCCGAAGTAGCGATTGGGGTCATCTTCCGATGGAGGTGGATTCATCGCTGACCAACGGTACTTGAGGTTTTTCAAGGAAGCCCCTTGCAACTTCCGATCGTAAATCAATGGAAACAACCGGTTTTGCATATCAGGTCGACAACGAGAAATCTCATCAACAAAGATTGCTTCTGCATCCCAAGCATCCAGGTTTGAACGCAAATATCGAACACGTCCAGACTCGGTGTCTGGAGCAGGAAACCCAATCAAATCATCAAAGTTGAGGATACTGGCGTTATAGTGGCGAAACTGTACACCCAAAGCCGCGGCCAACCGTTCTAAAACCATCGACTTGGCGGTACCGTGTTCACCAATCAACAACAATGGTTTTTCTTGTACAATCGATGCCAAGATAGGGGCTTCCAAGTGATCCCAGCCCACCACACCCAACGCCTGTAAGAATATTGGTTGCTTTTGAGCTTGCTTTTGAGCTTGCTTTTGATCTTGCTTTTGATCTTTGATCTTATCGGTTTGATCTAGATCAATGGTCTGTTGATTCATAGTTACTCCCATAATAATGACGAAGTGACAACGAACCTACGATCAAAACTGGTGACCAGTTTGCCGATTTAGCTCGTTGTTTTATGTGGCGGCAAGTAGACATAAATCACCACAAGATTTGTATTGTATCTCTTAAACGATAGCCCAAATTGTTTTCGGACACAAACAAATGTTTTTTCTCTAATAAAATTTCAAATCGGTCCTTATGACATCGGTTATAAACAATATATGGTACTTTTTTTGTTACATATTTCGTTCCTTCACGCCGAAACAGCCTCTTTTCCAGCCACATCGTTTCAGATGGGATCAGGGAAAACGCCCGATGAATCCCCTGCTCGCACAGTGACATTGAACCCTTACCGCATCGATTTAACCGAAGTCAGTGTCCAAGAGTTTGAACAATTTGTCGCCAACGGATGGAACATCGATACCCATTGGACACCAGAAGGCTTGGCGTGGCGCAAACAGAACACAGAAGGCGCGGGTGTCACACATCGAAAAGCAGGTCGTGGAGACAATCACCCCGTTGTGGCTGTCACTTGGTATGAGGCAGATGCCTATTGTCACTGGAAAGGTGGTAGACTACCCACCGAGGCAGAATGGGAACAAGCCGCCTGCAATGGTCAACAAGACGGTCGCTTTGCTTGGGGTGATGATGAAATGGTAGAAGCCCCATGGTACTCTGCTGGAAAATACGGACATCTTCAAAGTGTTCTCACCGAAAGAGTCGACGATGCACCAGATACACAACGCACCAAAGATGGGCTCTACCACACCACTGGAAACGTTTGGGAGTGGACGTCGGACTGGTACCACGCCAACTATTATCAAAATGGCGACAATAGCAATCCCATCGGTCCGGAAAATGGAACTTGGAAAACCTTGCGTGGTGGCTCTTTTATGAACCTCCCCTCCTACTGCACCTGTACCCATCGTGAACCAGCTCGACCGACTCGTGTTGCCTATACTACTGGCTTTCGTTGTGCCTACGATGGAGAGACGCCATGACTCTAATCACACTTTGGTTATTTGGTTGTGGAACATCAGAAAACGCCTCTGTATCTGACGACAGTCTTCAAAAAATCGACAAAACAGCAACCAGTGTGCAAATCGAAAACCTGACGATAGCGGATGGCATGGTGCAAATACCGGAAGGACTGGTCGACTTAGGTCCTCGCCACCTAGAAGCCGTTAAAGGCTATACCCTACCCCAAAATCCAATGGGGGTTACACCCAATCAAGGAGAGGGTAACGACCAACGTGCTGCGGGAGGCCCCCCTCTTCCTGGACAACCCTTGAATCCACCACACCAACAAGGTGCCAATGGACCGGCTGGACCACCCAATGGACAAGGACAACACCTCAATCACAGTGGCAATGGACAAGGGCAAAATGGACAGGGTGGCAACAGTTTCCCCCAACACAAACCACAGTTTGACCTCAACCAACCGCACAATGGTGGTGTGGGACACGTTCGCCCTGGATCAGGAGTGCCTTCGGCACCACCAAACATGCCCGGCTCACAAGCCAAATTTGTCGGAGAAGAACAGCCTTGGACCGCCAATCCCAGTAACCAAATGAAATCCAAACGGGTCACAGTATCCTCTTTTTGGATCGATTTGACCGAAGTCACCCGCCAAGCCTACAAAGATTTTTTAGACAGCACCGGCTATCGTCCACCATTTATTGCTGAAGAATGGGCTGAAGATGGCTGGAATTGGAAGGGCACTGACTTTCCAAAAGGTACTGGTGATCACCCTGTGGTGATGGTTTCTTGGTATGATGCCCAAGAATACTGTGCTTGGATGGGTAAAAGACTACCCACGGAAGCAGAATGGCAACTGGCAGCTCTTGGAGACGTTCGATTGGGCAACAACTTTCCTTGGGGTAAGGAGTACAATCACGACGCCTTAAACCATGGACAAATCGAATCACCCAACTTCGATGACTCTGATGGATACTTGCATACATCTCCAGTCGGTGCTTTTTCTGCTGGACGTTCCGTCTATGGCTTAGAAGACACCTTTGGGAACGCTTGGGAATTTACTGCTGATGCCCGAAGAGCCACTTGGAAGTTCTATGACAATGCCGAGGGTGACTCACCGAAAGATACCATAGCTCCCGGACCCAGTTTGTACGTCGGCGTTCGTGGAGGCGCCTACTTCTTTGACCTCCGTCCCAACCCCGGTGGCGAACGAAATGAGTTCTTAACCGAGGTACGTCGAAAAACGGCTGGATTCCGTTGTGCCAAATCCTAAAGCATCCCTGAGCGCAAAATTGGGATTGGTACTGGGTGGACTGGTTCTGGGTCTCTTTCTGGCCGAGGGAGTAGGACGATTTATCGCACCGAATCAAGCTGCAGATTTGCTGTTTAATGCCTCTGATGCTTCACCGATGAACCTCTATGTCATTGATAAAGAGACGCGTGTCACCACAGCACCAAATCTATCCACTTCCATTCAATCGCTAGACTATACGGTAGATATCCGCACCAATGCAGTGGGACTCAGAGGACCTGCCATTGAAGACATTCCAAAGGACACCCCACATTGGATTGCACTGGGTGACTCTTTTACCATGTCCGTGCAAGTGAATGAATCAGAGACCTTTGCAGGTCAACTATCCACGTTAAATGGGGTACAGGTTTGGAATGCTG
>CAKZLX010000086.1 GCA_937127265.1 uncultured Pseudomonadota bacterium | reverse complement strand
CTTCTCACTATACTTCTGGTATGATTACGGGTTGGGATGCGCTGATGGTGGGTTTTGATCGAGAGAGTTTGTTGCCACGTTTGCAAAAGGTATTGTCCCAAGACCCTGTGGTGACCCAAGTCGAGTTCGGTTGGTCAGACAGCACGATACCTAAAATCAAGGCATTACAGGCAACCTTGTCTGAGATTGATTCAGCCTGTATTCAACCCGTGGTCTATCGTCCGTTTGATCAGCGGGTGGTTTATTATGACCGTAGCGTATTACGGCGTCCACAATATGCGGTACAACAACATTTTCTACACGGTGAGAATCGAGGGCTTATTTTTAAACGGGGGGATGTGCAATCGAGTATCGCCCCAGTGTTTGTGACCGATGTACTGATTGATTTTCGTAGTTGGTCGCGTCCGGGTATGCAAGGCGGAGACTATGTTGGACCGTTGTATCGGTATGAAAATGGGGCTCGTCTTTCCAACCTAAATCCAAGCGTGGTAGAGCGTTTTTCTCGGTTGATAGGTGAGGAGGTCTCTCCAGAACAGGTGTTTGATTATGTCTACGGCATGGCAAATGACACCCGTTACTATACCCAGTATGCCCATTTGCTGGCCTTTGATTATCCACACATTCCCTATCCCAAAAAACCAGAACAATTTTGGTCGGTGGTCGAGCAAGGGAAAGTTCTTCGCCAGTTGGACTTGTTTCAAACAACCGATGTTCCAGAGATGGCTTCCAGATTGCATTCAGAAGATGGTTCTATCATCGAGAAGAGCCTGCCGGTACAATTTTGTCGTCCCCAAGGGCCAAAACTTTCAGATGCCAAACAGTCATCGTGGAATCAACAAATCTGGATCAATCCGACCCAATATCTCACCGGTGTTTCCAAAGTGGTTTGGCAGCGGTATGTGGGTGGTTATCAACCGGCGCAAAAGTGGCTCAAAGATCGCAAGGGACGATCGCTAACCAAGAATGATTTGGTGTACTATGCTAAAATCTTGTGGGTATTGGAACGTCGAGTCGAAATTCAGGGATAAAACATTCATCTAGGTAATCCGAAATCACCGCTCAATACTCAAGATGTATGGAGACCACAAAAACAAAAAGA
This sequence comes from uncultured Pseudomonadota bacterium, assembly GCA_937127265.1. Lineage (GTDB taxonomy): Bacteria > Myxococcota_A > UBA796 > UBA796 > UBA796 > CAJWHX01. Next base: position 1,337 of record CAKZLX010000086.1, on the reverse strand, counting down.
CACCCGATTGGATGTCTCTTTAGATTTGGAGGCGACGACCGGATTCGAACCGGTGAATATTGGTTTTGCAAACCAGCCCCTTAAGCCACTTGGGTACGTCGCCATAACAATGTGCACCGTAATATATCAAAGCCCAAACACTTGTCAAGAAAAGGAAGACAACTTTTGTTTCCTTTGTGGCGTGGGAGGGTTAGATAGAGTGTATGCAAACGATTGTTCATACTGTAACCCAAGAGGGACTGCGCCTCGACCGTCACTGTTCCAAGTGTTTTCCCCAAGTATCATCGCTTAAACGCGCCAAAAAATGGATCAAAAAGGGTTGGATTCGATTGAATGGACAGCCTGCACAAACGGGGTGGTTCGTCAAAGAAGGGGACACCATCGCGCTATCGTTGCCCGATGAAATCCTACCGGTGTGGGAGCATCCTATTGAGATTCACTATGAAGATCAGTATCTGGCAGTGGTTTATAAACCCGCTGGAATGCCAGTACACTCTCATGAGAGACGGTCTTTGCGTCACACCTTAGGCTTTGTTCTACAACCAACCACCGTTACTGATGCTTTGGTACAGTTTGAGCCAGTGCACCGATTGGACGCCAGAACCCAAGGGTTGATGTTGATTGCCAAAACAGCCGGTGTTCGGGCACAGTTGGGGTTGGACTTTGCTGACCACCAGTCAATTCACAAGGTCTATCAGTGTTTGGTGGTGGGGACTTTGTCGGATGGAGAATCCAAAGAACCGATTGACGACAAAAGGGCTCACACTCGATGGAGGGTGTTGGGTACCTATCCATCACAGTTTACCGGTACTGTTTCCCATGTTCGGGTGGAGATTTTTACCGGCCGCACCCATCAAATCCGCAAGCACATGTTGGCCGAAGGTACCCCTGTGTTGGGTGATGATTTGTATACAGTCGGTCGACCGTTGCGCAATAAAGGCTTGTTTTTGTGTGCCACCGAATTGGGCTTTACCCACCCAGTAACTGGAGAGCCAGTGCAAGTCGTGGTGGATACCCCTGTAAAAATACAGAAACGATTGGAATTTGAAGCCAAAAACATTAAGACATAAAACAGTTGTCGAAGGAGGATACTCGATGCGTTTTAGACTTGAACACCAATTGCCCGCCAGTATCGATCACGCTTGGTCTACCATCATGAGTGAGTCTTTTTCCAAAGAGTCCTATGCCAAATCCGGTACCGAACGACAAACCATTTCCAGTGAAGATCGCGGTGGCAAAACCTATTCGGTGGTTCGGGTCAAAGTGTTAGAACCCATGCCCAAGATGGCGGCCAAAGTCTTGGGAACCCAACAGTTGGTTTGGACCCAACAACAAGT
>CAKZLX010000085.1 GCA_937127265.1 uncultured Pseudomonadota bacterium | reverse complement strand
AGAGGATTCCCCTGTGGAGTCCTCTTTTGTTTTGGCAATTTATGGACAGGGTGGATGAAAGGCTAGATCGTTGATATTGTTGGTGCCTGTTCCGTCCATGTTGCCGATAAACGTTGACACACCGGTTGTGAGTTCAAACTGGTATAGTTCCAAAGCCGTTGCCATAAACACTGAATTTGTAGCGGCATCATATTCCATCCCTACAGAAATGGTCAGTGGTACACTGGTTTGCATGATATCATAAGCAGCACCTGTGATGTGATCGATACGAAAGACTTCATCGGTACTGGAAGTGGTGGCAATCAAAGCATTTTGTTTACAGTCGTAGGCCAAGCCACAATTTTCGATATCAATTCCAATCGGACCAATCATAGTCCCCTGCCCAGTGGTCAAATCCATTTCATACAAGGAGTCATTGCTACTATTGATGGCATACAGTTTACCATCCGGTCCAAAGGATATCCCACACCCCAAGCCATTGATACCATGCGGTGGAAACAAAGTTCGTTGATCGTTACAGGCATCTAAAATAGCCAATCGACGACCACTCAAGTTGGTGTGTACAACGGCCATCCCCGATTCGGAGACATCAAGCGAAATAATTGTACCCACATTACTCAAAGTATGCATCGCCCCAAACACACCAGTGGTCTTATCTATCGCCTCCATCGCATCATAGCCTTCATGGGTGGTCACCAACGGCCAATTGGGTTTCACATCTTCATCTTCTAGACCATCACAGTCATTGTCCAAACCATCACACCAATCCGTGGTGTAAGAAGGTTTTTGGTCGGGATTGAGATCGTTACAATCATCGCTGTTATCAACATATCCCGCAGGTGGGTCGCAGGCTTGGACAGTTTCCAAGAGATCGCCAAAACCATCCTCGTCGGTATCAGCATAAAAAGTTGGTGCATTGCTGGTGTCCAAAGAGTTGTCGAGTTGGTCAACCAAACCATCACAATCGTTATCTAAACCATCACATTCTTCGATTGCATCGGGATAAATCAGTGCCGAACCATCATCACAATCCAAGTAATTATCCACAAAGCCTTCGGGGGCAGAGCAAGCCAGTTCACTTTGGGTGGATAGTCCATAACCATCGCCATCCGCATCAAAGTAGTAACGGATGGCATCTTGGGCATTGTCATCGATCTCACCATCGCAATCGTTGTCGATACCGTCACAGACCTCACTACTACCGGGATAAATATTGGAATTGCTATCATCACAATCCCCGTCCCAAGCCGATGTTCCAAAAGTGACCAAACAAGAAGGTTCGGTTGGCTCTGCACCATACCCATCACCGTCACCATCGATAAACAACGGTATCAAGTCGTATTCTTCATCAATCTCGCCATCACAATCATTGTCGACTTGATCACAGAGTTCATCCGCACCTGGATTGACATTGGGGTCGCTGTCGTTGCAATCGGAGGCGATCGTAAAGCCATCCCTATCAACATCTACCAAAATATCTTTGTCAGGTGTACAAGCGAACCACAACCACCACATACTCTCTCCCACAAAAAAACCTACGTGACCGCAAAGTCACATAGGCTGATTGTATCACAGATTTAGATTAACGAACGATTTCAATCGAGTTCATCATAATTGGCGTATTGGGATTGTCACGTGGGTCAGTCGGTACTTGTTGAATTGTTTGCACCACATCCAAACCGTCGATTACTTTACCAAAGACAGGATGAGCATACGGAGTGGTTGGATTAAACCAGTCCAAGTAAGCGTTGTTTTTGGTGTTGATAAAAAACTGAGACCCACCAGAGTTTGGACCGGCATTGGCCATCGACAAGGTACCTGGGGTATTGGAGATTTTAGCGGTGTGCTCGTCTTCAATTTTGTATCCAGGACCACCAGTACCACAACGAGGTGATTTCGGATCTTTGGAATGTGGACAACCAAACTGAATCATGAAGTTATTGATCACACGGTGAAAGTGCAAGCCATTGTAAAACCCAGCGTTGGCAAGGTTGATGAAATTGCTGGCGGTGATTGGCATTTCTGCCTCGAAAATCTCAGCGGTAAAAGATCCCATTGAGGTATTAAAAATAGCGGTTGGATTACCCATAGTCGTCTCCGGGTTTGTGTTCGATGTGATTTGTATTCACCACGACAAAAAAATCAACCCACAAAGTAAGGATTAGTTGGGTGTCCACAATACACCATCTGAAGTTTCTACTACCTCACACCATGCATTCATGTCATAAGGGGTGTGTACATAGGTAAAATTGCACATTTCGTCATCGGCAGTCAAACCATATTCGATGGGCGTATCGCTTGGATTGTTCCAGGTACAAGAATATTCAAAACCCGTTCCCGCAGGAATATGTATCGGAGTCTCATACTGAACGATGTTGGGGTTATGCCAGTCGTCATTGGTATAAAACACCTCGCCAGACGCTGTACCATCAAACAACCGCACGGTGAACAACGTCCCTAGTTTATGCATATGAGATCCCAAAAATATGACATCAACATCTTTGTTCATCACACAACGGGTCCACTCAGTATGTTCAGAATTGGCTGGAATATTGATGTTCTCATCCCGGACATTGCCTCCCCAAACCCCATCGGTCATCTCCTCCGAAGGAATGGTGTAGGCGTTGAGACGTGAATACAAATTCACAGGTTTGTCGGTGGTGTTCACATAATGAATTTCATGGATAATATCGATACCGGCGGGCACACTGGCTGCCACTCCTTCTGGCAATTGAATGGTTCCTTCGTCATAGCCTTGGGACCCAAAAATCATCATCGTTTCATCCATCAAATCGATAAACAACGGCTCACAGTCAAACAATCCTGTTTCCAACTGTCCACCGACAAATCCCGAGGTTGAAATGGTGATGTGGTGCATCCCGTAATTTTGCTGATAGTCAATCCGATTGACGTTGGCAACAGTATCGGTATCCAGTCGATAAACAAGGCATTTCCAGGCTTCCGTATAGGGTGGTACGGTGTAATCCATCGCCAACTGAAATCCCTCTCCTTCGGCTGGTGGCTCCAAGAACCCCACACTGGACTCCGCCGAATCGTTTTCAGTTTGAGAACAACCCATACTCCACAACAACCAGAACATTGACCCTCCAAGATACATCTACAATGTACTCGGTCAAGGTATTGAGAACAAAGAAATAACCTTGTTTTTGAATCATTACAATGAGGGAATAAAGGCTTCTACGGCGCTTTCAGGAACATCTTTAATCACAACCTGTCC
>CAKZLX010000084.1 GCA_937127265.1 uncultured Pseudomonadota bacterium | reverse complement strand
CACGAAGCAATTGAAGAATCATTGAAACTCGAGCCTGACTACATCCTCTTTATGGATGCCGATATGGAATTGGACCCACAAGCCATTCAACACTGTATTGATGCTGTCCAACAATCGGGTGCCGGTGCGGTATTGATTCGCGAAATCCCACATTCATCCTATGACAACTTGGCCACTCGTGTCAAAGTCTTTGAACGACACATCATCAACAACTCTCAACGTCCAGTCACTCAAGATTGCATTGAGGCGGCTCGCTTTTGGACGGTTGAGGCTTGGAAGCAAAGTGGTGGGTTGAATCCCAAACAGATTGCCTTTGAAGAAATCCAACCCACCATTCGTTATATCAAGTCGGGTGGTAAGGTGGTTCGTCAACGCGCCGCCAAACTGCGTCACGATGAAAAAGAAGTCCACTTTAGCGAACTGTTTGGTAAAAAAGCCTACTATTTTGGTGCCATGCACAAAACTGGTACCAGTGAGGAGCAGGGATTTACTGAGATGTTGAAGCGTTGGTATCCATTTCGTCGTGTGTATTATGAATCTCAAAATGTCAAAGAGTACATCAAACATCCAGTTTTGGCGACTGGCATGGTGGGAATGTATGCTGGACTGACATTTTTGGCCGCCAAGAACTTGGGGCAGGAAAGTTTGAAGAAATAGTCTTTCGTCAGCAATCACCACTGTTTCAATCGCTCAAGCATTGTCTGTCAGAGATGTTCTGTACACTCAGGTGTATCATATGGTCTGGAGACGACTACAGATCTTGTTTTTGCTCAATTCGAACCGTTAAGCCAATCAAGGTGAGGAAACCCAAGAGCATGATGACCACACCGCGGTTCCAAGTGGTATTGAGTCCAATGGTAGCCTCTATTTCGTTGATGTCGGTTGGTATCTCTAGACCGAAACCAACTGCATTTACCGCAAAGGCAGGAAGGCGAGTTTGATCATGTTGAAATATCCAGTGGTGGATTGGAGACTCAAAAAATTGGATTCTTCGAACGTCAGTGTCATTGAGGGCCATCTTGCGGATACCCCTGTCTGACTGAATGTCCAGTGGTCCGGTATCGGTGTTCCAAGCATCGCCTTTGGTCCAGTCTTGCTGGTCGTTTTCTTCTAGTAAAACCAGTGCATCGATGCCAATGGAGGTTGTTTCCTCCCATAGGGTAAAGTGACCAATGGTATATCGATCTTCCTCCGAAAACACATCGGTATGACGACCCAAAAACTGTACTTGTACGAAGGCTGTTCCTTCAGGTACATCACTAAAATGCTCGTAATCAGTGAATTCCTCTCCGCCGTGAGCCGTGTCACTGAGATAAACGATACCGATTTCATTTTTGTCTTTATCAAAGAATTTTAGTTTACCATGTAAAGCACGACAATCAATGACTGAATAACGGAACCAGATCATCAAGGATTCTTTATCTTTGTAGGGGACGATGTCACTGTTGAGAAAGCCCCAATTCTTCTCCCATAACGGAAGCATTCGATCAATACTCTGTGTGTCTTCATGGTGGATAATACACTCAGGTACATCTTTGTTGTGTAAATCATGCCAAGTGATTACGTCCTTCTCGTGACTCTGTAAGCCAATAAAAACGTCATACTGTCCTTTGTCTAATTCCAGCCCAGAGACCGTTGATTTGGCATAGTTCTTCATGTCTCCTTTGCGCAAAGTACGTCGTTTATCTTGTTGGGTAATGATTGTGTCGATAAGTGGTTCTTCAGGGCTATCCTTAGGAACGACTCGCAAGGTGTATTTATCATTTTCGTGAGGAAGGTAATCGAGGATGTCCAGTTGATAATGACTGCTTTTGACGACATCGAGTCTAATATGTAGAGAGCCAATGGTTCCATGCTTGAGTGTCCCACCAATATACTGATGATGGGTATTTTCACTGTCAACCAATTTACGACCCTCCATGTCCATAGAGTCAACAATCGTCATCACGGTCTTATCCGCCAGTTGGGAGTCGACTTTTGCGGCTATCTTTGCCAGTTCACTTTTCGATATCCAAGTTAGAGCGTTGATGGCATTGATGCCTGTTTTGTTGGTCATGCTGACAGTACGAGATAGATTTGCCACAGTAGGGTAGGCTTTCCAAACTAGTTTGGAAATCGGTTCACAACGTGTATCCAACTCCTCATCGAAGTTCTCGGTTGTTAAATGGACCAGACCACCTTTGGGTGAGCAAAGATAGCGTATCCATAGGTACCCCTCTTCACTGTAGTCCTTTTCCGGTAAATCAAAGGTGAGAGTATTTGGTGTTGAGAAATTTTTTAAGGCAAACATTGATAAACCAAAGAAATCAATGTGAATATCATGTCCAGTAGGGTTGATAACCCGAATTTCCAGAGTCCCAGTTGTGGTTCCTTTTGGTGTGAGAAAGGTTTGAGATAACTCTTTAATTTCTTTAGGAGGTATTGTATTGGGTGGATATGCATAGGCGGTATCCAAACGATTACCTTCTTTAGAATAAAAGCCCACCCGGAATTCTAATTGGACTCCTTCTTCAAGCATGTGGTCTTGCATCACTTTGATGTAGTAGAGTTCTAATTCCTCAAGTTCAAAGTGTGGTGTATCTAAGATTTCCCATTCTGTTGCGGGGACTGTTCCAGGAACCGTTACGGTAAAGTGGTCAGGAGCTGTTTCGGAGGCATCAATTGCGATTTGAAAATGATCAAAACGTCGAAAAAACTTCGCTGGTGTAAGTAATTTCTCGGTTAAAAATGGAATTCCGTTTTCGGGTGGCGCCAATGCTTTGTGGGGAATCTGTTTGGGTGAAAGGGTGAAGGCTAAACCACGACCCATATCAAAGTCCGCACGTTGATTGGTGATTTTATAGTGCTTACTGGTGTGTTCCCAGTCATGTCCGGTGAGAATTAACTTGGCCCAACTGGAATGGGGTGTCACATTTCGTAAGGGGTCCGCAGGATAGACAAAGTCATCGGCAGAGAGTTGGGTCATCCACAAGTCCGCCTGTGAAGTGACTTCTACCAGTTCATTGTCATGGAGAAGATTCAGATTGGGTTGGTGTCCATCGTAGGCAAACAAGAGGTTGATGTTCTGGGCGGCTGTTTCAAAG
>CAKZLX010000083.1 GCA_937127265.1 uncultured Pseudomonadota bacterium | reverse complement strand
CGACCATTCGGTCTGGTGCGCGTTTGAGCCTGAGGGGTCCGTTGATTTTGCTTTGCACGATCCATAACGACACGGGTACCACTTGGAGCGTGAACCAAAGGCCCATCGATTGCTATTCTAGCACGGTATGTCAAAAAGGGTCTATATGGTGCCTCATGAAGACTAAAAAGATTGATCGCATCACCAACCGTTAAATCGTCTACCAAAGAAAGAGAGACCTTCTCAACAACCAAATTTGGTTCGTCAAGGTTGACGTTAGGATCGTATTCACGTCCCAACGAATCGACTTCACGACCATCAGGCAGAACAAATTTACGCGGACGGTAAATCAGATGCGTGGCTTCATTCAAACGCAACAACAACCACCCCAACAGTTTCGCTGTCTCTGAAGGAAACTGTGCGTGGGCAGTGATTAGATAGAAAAGATCCACCATAATGGGTGGCCGATGCAAGTAGACATTCCCACTTTCTTCACCGTCATTCAAAAATACTGGTGCACGTCGAAAGCGTTTACGGTTTTGAAGGTTAGTGTTGTGTGCCAAACGATACATATAGACAAAAGCAAACTGGTCGGTTTTACCCATCGAAGTCTTATCCAACTGCTCTTCAATGGTAAGATTTTTTTCATCACTCCAGCCATCTTTGATGTATTTCTTGACGGCTTCAGTGACTTCACCGATAATATCGCGTCCAGACATCAAACCTGTTGCTGTAGCATCCACTTCTCTCACGACTTTTTCACCTGTGCTCTATTCATTGTGTCTATGTGTATCACTAATATTGAAAGGAATGAAAATTTTGTACCGAAGTGTACTTATTTTTTCTGCAACCACTCTGTAACCGTTGGAATTTGAATTGTGCAAGGTTGTATATGCAATTCCATAGGACGTATTGTACGAATCTTTGTGGTCTTTTGCAACTGTTCTTGTACAAATTTTGGAAAAACAATTTTTTCTCGGGCTTGAATCTTGACACGGGGCAAGTTGGCTTTGGTGAAATAACCGCGTTCAAGAGCAAATGGATGTTGCACCACCCGTTTTAGCAAAGGCGCATTGGGACTGGGGTCGACCGTGTTTTGAACTGGACGATATTTGCCGGTACGGGTCTGTTTGGGTTCTGGAATATCAATCGATTGAAATCCAACATCTCGCTCCATTCTCTCACGGTATACAATATCAACCGTACGCATCTGATGTAAACGATCTCCATGCACAGCGATATCTAAACGTTTGAGAACCCGTCGCATATTTCTCCTCAATCAATTGATTTCACTCTAACACAACAGATTGGTTACAGTGTAGAGTAAAGACAATTCTCACCTCACATCTGAATTCAACATGCGCTCACAAAATAAGAAAGTAAAAAATAGTTCTGGCTCGGCATCTTCCAAGTCCGGCACGCTCGGTAAAAACTCCGATGTAGACAGTCGTTTACTGAAGCAGTTGTCCAGCAAAATGGGCAATCAAGGACTGAGTGATCGTCTGCAACAAAGTTCAGCGGAACGCGATCTCCTGTTGCAATTTATCGGTGCGCAATTGAAAGGAATCCAAAACATCCAACAGATTGAACTTGACGAGGTATCGCAACGACCCGAATGGTTTCGAGAGGTAGCCAAAGGAGAAAATGGGTACGCGCTTCCCGATCCTGAACGATGGAAAGAAGCCGCTTCTTTGTATAAGCAAGCAGGGCAGGCCTTGTGTCAAGGCAATGTCTCTCGTGGAAAACAATTGCTTGAACAAGCACTAGAAAAAGAAGACGCCACTCGAGAATCCATGCCCAAACAAGTTGAAGAACGTCTTGAAGACAAAGAACGTACCATGACGGGTGCTCCTGTCTCCACAGCAACAGAGGGCGGAGAGATCTGTCCTGCCTGCAACCAGACCAAAGAGTTAAAAATAGCCGATAAAATCATGTCGGTTCGTGCCACAGTCAAAAATGCACCACCGATTCGTCGAACACGACCATTTAACTGGTGGGAAGAATTGGAAGACAGCCAAGAGGAAGAGGTCGACCAAGCAGAACTAGAAACTGAACAAGTACAAGAAACCGAAGACAAAGAACCTGAACGCGAAAGCAATAAAGAACACAGTCCACAAGAACAGATCAAGGATGACCGGCAATGAATCCAGTGAACGGCAGTGTTGACCTTCTCCAACGTTTTATTCAATTTCCAACGGTTTCCTCCAATCCCATCATCGAATTTGCATCGGAACTGGCCGAACGGGCTGAGGCTATTGGAGGGAAGGTACATCGGTTTGAAACATCATCCACCAAACAAAACATCGTGGTTCAGATAGGACCCTCTGGTGCAGATAGTATCGGATTATCTGGACACATGGATGTAGTCCCAGTTGAAGGGCAGGATTGGACAATGAATCCCTTTGAAGGCATTGTCGATAAAGATGCTGTCTGGGGGCGTGGTGCCTGTGATATGAAAGCCTTCCTAGCTGTTACCTACAACCTGTTGAGCGATTTCCCTGTGCAAAAAATGAAACGGGGGATCACTTTAATCTGGACTCATGACGAAGAAATAGGTTGTGTTGGGGCGTCTCACTTACCCAAACAATGTGAACACATCGAAATGCCAATCAACATTTTAATTGGCGAGCCGACATCACAGCAAATATTCCATCACCATGGTGGGCACTGTACCTTGGAACTACGCGTAAAAGGATACCCCGCTCACTCTTCCAAACCCCATCTTGGTATCTCAGCAACCCAATGGCTGTTTGAAGCATGGACATTGGTTCGAGAATGGGAACAGTGGTTAGGAAGGCAGCCTTCTAATATTACGGGTGCACCACCCCTGGTCAACGTAGCCCAGATTTCTGCGGGTAGTGCAATCAACATCATTCCAGAACACGGTCTCATCCGATTGGGTTTACGACCAATGCCCGGGCACGATCATCACCACCTAATCAGAAGATTACAAGAAACCTTAGAACCATTACAACTCGAAGCCGCAAACCAAGGTGCTTCTATTACCCTAGATGTCATCCAAGCCGCAGCACCATTGTATACCCCCCTCCCCACTCAACTCGAACAAGCAATCCAACAGCATTGCCCAGACACCCCTTGCCTAGGCGCACCGTTTGCCACCGATGGTGGTTGCCTTGCAGAAATGAACACCAAACCTTTAATCTGGGGACCAGGAAGCATTGATGTTGCACATCAGCCCAATGAATATGTTAAAATTAAAGAGTTAGAAGAATACCAACACAGTCTAGAATCTATTTTACGAACTTGGTGTTTGTAAGATAATCCCTACCAAACCGACAATAGGAACACTCATGGCGCGCAAAAGAAACGTAATCGGCGAAAGTTTTGGACAAGACATGCTCTCGCGGGGTCAAGATTTACGCAAACGAGCCGAATCACACGGGGAAGTATTTACAGGTGAATTGGCAGACCAAGCCCTAAACGCCGTTGGTGCTCGGGCAATGACCATGGATGGCGAAATCATTGTCAATTCCAACTTTGATCTCAGTAGTTCTGAAGACCAAGCCTTGTACGCACACGAATTGTATCACCAATCTCGTTCAGGCGGTGCGGCGGGAGATCAGATCCGAGATGCTGAAGAAATTGCCGCACGGGCGATTGAATCCATGGTATTTCATCAGGCCGGAGGTGGTAAAAGTGACGCGCTACCCACTAACATCGAGGATTTGTTCCAAGAAGCAGAAGCACCAGCCATGCCAAGTGGAGCCACAGATGGTGAAACCAATACCAC